>JANXSH010000269.1 GCA_025356615.1 Planctomycetia bacterium
CCAACGTCATCCCCACCCAGGCCAGCGCGATCATCCCCATCGTCAGAACGCCCGCAATCTTGACGAGGAACAGCACGGCGGCGGAATACTGCCCCTTCTTCGGGTCGAAGACGAAGCACGGCATCAACACCTGGTCCATGATGCTCGGGGCGATCTTGCCGCCTCCCGCCTCGGCCAGCGCCATCCGTAGGTACTGCGGGCGGTAGTCGATTCCTGGGAAGTAGCGTGCCACCACGCCCTCGGGCGAACAGATGACGATGCCGGCCGCGTGGGCGTATTCCTTCCGGTCGTCGTCCCACAGCACCTTGTAGCCGATCTCGTCGAGGAGCCGATCGATCTGGTCCTGTTCGCCGGTCAGGAAGTGCCAGCCGACCTCGGCTCCCTTGCGGTCGTAGGTCTCGACGTAGGCGGCCTTCTTGGCCGACGCCAGGTCGGGCTTCTCGCCGGGGTGGAAGCTCACGACGACGATGTCGTAATCCGTGCCGACGGAGTACGTCGAAATCAGGCTCGCGGCTTTGACCAGGTCGTTGAGGACTTCGTTGCACAGACTTGGACATCGAAAGTAAGCCGGGACCAGGATGAAGGGCCGATCCTTACCGTAGTCGCCCATCGTGACGGACTTGCCGGTCTCGTCGCGGAAGGTGATGTCCGGGGAGATCGCGATGCCCAGGCGCGGGCGGAACAGCTTCTTCGGGTTCACATCCGTCACCGAGGCGCGCGGCGTGGGCTGGGGGATGATGCGTGTCAGCGCAGCGGCTGTTACCGCCATGCCGAGGAAGACGAGGATGAACGCGGCCTTCTTCATCGCACGCCCCCCGTCTCGGTCTTGCCCGACGACGCCTTGCTCGGCAGCCGGATCGAGAAATTCCCCGGCGCGGCCCTGTCGCCGGTCTTGCGGACGGGTAGCGATTTGGACACCGCGTCCATCGCTTCAGCAATCGGCGTGGCGTCCCCGCCGCCCGCCTTCAGCTGCTCGATCTGGGGAGCGTAATACTCTGCGGCGCGCGGAGGGAACATGCGGGGCTTGTCTTCACGGAGGTCTTCCAACGCCTCGAGGCGCGGCTCCGGCGGTAGACGATCGGTGTCGGTGTCCGCCTGTGGCAAGTTCAGAGCATCGGACTTGCGTGATTTCGCCATCAACACATCGCCATACCACAACATCGAGACGACGACGAGGCCGACCCCTGAAGCGAGGAAGAAGCCGAACTTGGTGATGCTGTTGGCCGTGATGTCCGACCGCTCGAAGCGAACCTCGGGGTTCGTGTGGGCCGTCTCGGTGGTGCGTTTAGCCATGATGAACCTCCTCTTTCTCGATCGTCACGCCGACGGGCAACAGCGGTCGGCTCGCGAGCTGTCGCAGATAGACCCCAAGCCACAGACCGCCAACCGCCGCGAGCGCGGAGGCATAGAGGACCGGCGCGAAGAAGTCGAAATGATCCTCGGCAGGAGAGTGGGAGTGGTGATCGAAGGCCGGCACGATGAGCCATAGGAGGTCCACGGGGCGCATCACGACGACAAGTGACGCCACCCACACCAGGGCCGACCGTCGGCTCCGCATCGTCGCCGACAGCAGGATCACGAACGGCAGGGCGAAATGCAGGACGATGAGCGCCAGCGCGACGAACTTCCACGGCCCCATGAGTCGGGCGAGATACCAGGGCACCTCTTCGGGCAGGTTGCCCGCCCAGATGAGCAGGAATTGCATGAACGATAGGTACGCCCAGACCATGACGAACGCCATCATCAAGCTGCCCAGGTCGCGGAGTTGTTGTCTCCCGAGCAGGTCCGACAACGGCTTGCGCGCGGCCAACAGGGCGACGACAGCGACAGCGAACGCGAAGCCGGACAGCACTTGCCCCATGCCGAACATCGCGCCGTAGATCGTCGAATACCAGTGCGGCTCGAGCGACATCACCCAGTCGATCGAGGCGAAGGTGATCGTCAACACGAAAAGGATCATCCCCGGCGCGCTGAGCGTTTCGCAGCGGGACAGGAGCGTCGGGTTCGGGCCGGAGTCTGCATCCTGGCGTTTCGACCACAGGTTGAGCAACCAGGCGAGGCCGTTCCAAATCGCGAAGTAGATCCCGGCTCGAATCAGGAAGGACGGCACGTTGAGGTACGGTGCCTTGTGGACGAGGTTCGGGTCATCGATGGCGTCGGGCCGTGCCCAGGCGTAGAGGTCCGGCAGCCCGCACGCCAGCGGCACGAACAGGAGTGCCATGAGCGGTAGCGTCCGCGTCGCCGCCTCCAGGGGTCGGCGCATGACGACCCCCCAGACTCCCCCGGTCAAGTATTGCAGCATGAGGACGACGAGGCTGCCCAGCGCGACGCCGGTCCCAAGGTTGAACGCCACCAACCAGGCGCGGAAGGATGTCACGCGCGTGTCGGGGAGGAACATCCCGACCAGGCAGACGACGACGCCGACGAGGCCGACGACGAACGCCCGGTTCGAGATACGGATCACGTCGGCCCGCTCGTCGGGCGGGAGGATCGCGGCACTCACTTGGCCCCCTCCTTCTTCGGGGCGGGCTTCTCGGCCAGCTTCTTGCGAAGCTCGGGCGATTGGCTGATCTGGAGCGCCCGCACATAGCCGACGATGGCCCAGCGATCCCGGACGGGGATCTGCTCGTACAGGTCCGGCATGGCACCGTAACCCTTGGTGATGACGCCGAAGATGTGGCCGACTGGGATGTCGATCAGTTTGATGTCCTTCCCCTTGAGTTTGGCGGAGCGACTGAAGTCGGCGGAGTAGCTCGGCGGCTTGGTGAACCCACGCTGGACGACGCGCCCGTCGCCCTGCCCCGACATGCCGTGACAGACGGAGCAGAAGATTTCGTAACGCTGCTTCCCGCGTGCGAGGACATCCTTCGTCATCTCGAACGGGAACTCGGTCACTTCCTTGCCATTCTCGTCTAGCCCCTCGTAGAGTGCTGCGTCGATGCGCAGTTGCCCCCGCGCGACTGTCCCGGCGACGACGGGCCGAGAGGCCCGCTTGTCGGCGAAGAACTCGTTCTTGCGCAACGGCTTGTAGCCAGCATGCTCGGCCATCTGCTGCGAGCAGCCGGCGAGGAGGAGGAGGAAGAGACCTAACCCCCTAACCCCCTTCCCTAAAAGGAAGGGGGAACCAGACACGCCCCCTGTCCTGCTCCCCCTCTCCTTTAGGGGAGGGGGTTGGGGGGCGGGGTCGGCGTCACACCGACTTAAGGGGAAGGGGAGACCAGCCGCTTCCTTGATGAACCAGTTCCTCACTGCGGCACCTCCGTCACTTCGCGCGCCCCGAGTCCCTCGAGGAACTGCCGCGTCGCCACCGCGTCGTAGTTGGCGTCCACCGCGCGGATACACAGGAAGAATCGATCGCGGCTCGCCAGGGCGAAGCGCTCGACGTGGAACAGCGGGTGATACGGCCTCGGCAGGCCGTTCAGCGCCAACATGCCAAAGACGGCGCTCAAGGAAGCGCCGAGGATCGTACACTCGAACGTCACCGGGATGAACGCGGGCCAACTATGTAGCGGTCGGCCCCCGACGTTCAGCGGGTAGGCGTGGACGCTCGTGATGTATTGTAGGAGGTATCCCCCCAGCCCGCCGACGATGCCACCGAGCAAGACGATCCACGGCAGGACGGCACTGCGATGGCCGAGAGCTTCCATGAGACCCTCGACAGGGAACGGACTGTAGGCGTCCATGAGGCGAAAGCCCTGATCCCGTGCCTTCTCGGCGGCACGCATCAGCCCGGGCGCCGAGTCGAACTCCGCGACGAGGCCATAGGGGGGGAGAGTGTCTGTTCTCATGGATGGCCCTCCTTCGCGTCATCGGTTGGAGCGACGTGCGCGCCGGGTAGCAGGGTCCGCATCTCGAAGATGGAGATCATCGGCAGGAAGCGGATGAACAGGAAGAGCAGTGCGAAGAACAGGCCGATCGTGCCGAGGTACATCATCCAGTCCCACTTCGTGCCCGAGTACATGCCCCACGACGAGGGCAGGTAGCCGCGGGACAGGCTGATGACGACGATGACGTAGCGCTCGAGCCACATGCCGAGGTTCACGACCAGCGACAGGATGAACAGGATCCACGGCGTCATGCGAACCTTCTTCAACCAGAGGAACTGCGGCGCGACGACGTTGCAGAGGATCAGCGCCCAGTAGTGGTACATGTACGGCCCCTTGGCGCGGTTGAGCATCAGGGCGCGCTCGTAGGGGTTGTTCGAGTACCAGGCCATGAAAGCCTCGATGCCGTAGCCGTAGGCGACGAGCAGGCCGGTGACGAGCATGATGCGCGCCATGTAGTCGAGGTGTCTCGCGGTGATGAAGTCTTCCAGGCCATAAATCTTGCGAATGGGGATCGACAGCGTCAACACCATCGCGAACCCGCTGTAGACGGCCCCGGCGACGAAGTAGGGCGGGAAGATCGTCGTGTGCCAGCCGGGGATGACGCTCGCGGCGAAGTCCATCGACACGATCGTATGCACCGAGATGACGAGTGGCGTTGCCAGCCCCGCGAGGAGGTTGTACGCGGTCTCATAACGGTGCCAGTGGACCGCCGAGCCGCGCCAGCCCATCGCCATGAACCCGTAGAAGACGCGGGAGTAGCGGTTCGTGGTGCGGTCGCGGAGCGTCGCCATGTCGGGGATCAGGCCGATGAACCAGAACAGGGCCGACACCGTGGCGTAGGTGCTGACGGCGAACACGTCCCAGATGAGCGGGCTGCGGAACTGCGGCCACAGCTCCATCGTGTTGGGGTACGGGAACATCCAGTAGGCGAACCAGGGCCGGCCCATGTGCAGCAGCGGGAAGAGGCCGGCGCAGGCGACCGCGAAGAGGGTCATCGCCTCGGCGAAGCGGTTGATGCTCGTCCGCCACTTCTGGCGGAGGAGAAGCAGGATCGCCGAGATCAGCGTGCCGGCGTGGCCGATGCCGATCCACCAGACGCAATTGGCGATGGCGAAGCCCCAGGCGACCGGGATGTCGATGCCCCAGATGCCGACGCCCTCGAGCAGCAGGTAGCCGATGGCGTTGAACAGGACCATCGTGAGCAGGAAGGCCAGCGCGAACCCGACCAGCCAGCGCTTCGGCGTGCGCTTCTCCTGCACGATCGAGCTGATCTTGTCGGTGACGGTGCCGAACGTGTAGCCGGGGGCGATGATCGGCCTTTCGTCCAGCGGGGTCAGCGGAGGCGTTGCCATGACTTACTTCGCCTCCAAGGCGGGGTTGGGGTTGCGCAGGTCCGCCAGGTAGGCGACCCTCGGCCGGACGCCCAGCTCGCCGAGCAAGTCGTACCGCAAGTCGGACTCGTGCATCTCGTGGACGCGGCTCTTCGAGTCGTTGAGGTCGCCGAAGACGATCGCCTCGGCGGGGCACGCCGACTGGCACGCGGATACGACCTCGCCGTCGCGGATGTAGGCGACCTCCTTGCCCTGGTCCTTGCGGCCACCGGGGTCCTTGCGCGTCTTGCCGGCGGCCCAAGGCTTGCCGTGGAGCGCCTCGTGGTCCT
>JANXSH010000271.1 GCA_025356615.1 Planctomycetia bacterium
TGGGAAACGGCGGCCGCGACCGAGAGTCGCCTCGGGTCGGGCCTCGCCATGTTCGTCTCCACCATGTGGCCCGCGTGCATGCTCGGTGTCCTGGGAACCGCCCTGGTCTGGCTCGTCTCACCGGAGAGCCTGCTCGTTCTCGGCCCGGTGTTCGCGGCGTGGCTACTCTCGCCCCTCGTCGCCTGGGGCGTCAGCGCTCCGCGCCGGCTCGCGGAGACTCCGCTCTCGCCTACACAAGTGCGCGAGTTACGCCGGATCACGCGCAAGACGTGGGACTTCTTCGAGACGTTCGTCGGTCCCGAGGACAACTGGCTCCCGCCGGACAACTATCAGGAGGTGCCGCGCGGCGTCGTCGCGCACCGCACTTCGCCGACGAACATGGGCCTCTATCTCCTCGCGACCCTGTCGGCCCACGACTTCGGCTACATCAGCATGGCGGACTTGATCGCGCGGCTACGGCAATCGCTCGACACGTTCGACCGGCTGGAACGCTACCGGGGGCACTTCATTAACTGGTACGAGACGAACACGCTGGCGACTCTGCATCCCGCCTACGTCTCGACCGTGGACAGCGGGAACCTGCTCGGATGCTTCATCGCCCTGGCAAACGGCCTCGTCGAGAAGGCGCGGCTCGAGCCATCCGACGCCCCCTGGCAGGGACTTCGGGACACCCTGGCGCTGGTCGAGATCGAGTGGTCTCTCCTGCGCGACAAGGCCACCCCGGAGGCCCAGAAGGCCATCGGCGACGGCCTCCTCGAGGTGAATGAGATGCTCCAGGGGGTACTCCCAAGCCCACCGGTTGCAACCGGTGGGCTTCGCGCCCCACTTGTTTCAGCCTCACTCGCCGCGATACTGGCCAAGGCGGAGAAACTATCCGCCGCGATCACTGCGGCGGTCAACGATCCGGCAGCAGCGGTCCAGCGCTGGGCGAATCGGCTCGTGGATCTCGTCCGGCGACATCACGCGGGATGCGTCGAAGCCCCTGAGAAGCAGCAGACCTGGGCCGAAGAGTTGACCGCTCTCGAGACCCGATGTAGGAGTTTCGCCGCTGAGATGGAATTCGAGTTCCTCTACAACACGGACCGCGAGTTGTTCTCGATCGGCTTCAACGTGCCTGTGGGTCGGCTCGACGCCTCGCACTACGACTTGCTCGCCTCGGAGGCGTGCATCGCCAGCTTCCTCGCGGTCGCGCGCGGGGAGGTGCCGCGCAAGCACTGGTTCCAGTTGGGCCGACTGGCGACGCGCGCCGCGGGCGACATCGGCCTCGTCTCCTGGGGCGGGACGATGTTCGAGTACCTCATGCCGCGCCTGCTCCTGCCGGTGCCGCCGGGCGTGCTGCTCGACGTGGCCCAGAAGTCGGCCGTCCGGCGACAGATCCAGTTCGGCCAGGAGTGTAACCTCCCCTGGGGCGTGTCGGAGTCCGGGTTCTTCGTCTTCGACGCCGCTCAGATCTACCAGTACCAATCGTTCGGCGTGCCCGGCCTCGGCCTCAAACGCGGCCTGGACCGCGACCGCGTCATCGCCCCCTACGCGACGCTCCTCGCGGTCGATGTCGATCCGGTCGCGGCCCTGGCCAACCTCTCGCGGATCACCGACGAGGGCGGCGAGGGGGCGTATGGCTTCTTCGAGGCGGTCGATTACACCCCCTCGCGCGTCCCCGAAGGATCGACGAACCAGGTCGTGCGGTCGTACATGGCCCACCACCAGGGCATGGGGTTCCTCGCCATCGTCAACCGCCTCACGGGCGGCATCGTCCGCCGCCGACTCCGCGCGGAGCCTGCCGTCCGCGCCGCCGAGCTGCTCCTCGCCGAGCGGGTGCCCTACGAGGCTCCCGGCATCGAGACGCAAGATCAGTTGGCCGAAGTCGCGGTCCGGGTCAACACCCCCGACGCGCACGTCCGCCGCCGGATCACGACGCCGGACACCTCCGCGCCGCGACCCCATTTGCTCTCGAACGGCCACTACTCGGTCATGGTCACGAACTCCGGCGCGGGCTACAGCCGGTGCGGCGACCTCGACGTGACGCGCTGGCGCGCCGACGCGACCGCCGACGACACGGGGACGTTCATCTACCTCCGCGACAAGCAGTCCGGCGGGGTGTGGTCGGCCGGCTATCAGCCGGTACGCCGCCGGTCGGAACTCTACGAGGTGACGTATTCCCTCGACAAGGCCGACTTCCGCCGCATCGACGACGAGATCGAGACGCTGACCGAGATCACCGTCGCGACGGACCAGGATGTCGAGGTCCGCCGGGTGACGTTGACCAACCTCGGCGACAAGCCTCGCGAGGTGGACCTCGTCAGTTACGCCGAGATCGTCCTGGCTCCACACGCCGCAGACATGGCGCATCCCGCCTTCGGCAAGCTGTTCGTCGAGACGGAGTGGCTGCCCGAACATTCGGCCATCCTGTGCCGACGCCGTCCGCGCACGCCGGACCAGCCGCCGGTCTGGGCGATCCACGTCGTGGCCTCGGATTCGCCCGGCGAGGTACGCTACGAGACCGACCGCGCCAAGTTCCTCGGTCGGCGGGGCACCACAGCCCACCCCCTCGCCGTGTCCAGAGCGACGAAGGGGGCGACGGGGCCGGTCCTCGACCCGGTCGTGGCGATCTGCCGATCCGTCGTCGTCGGGGCGGGGGAGAAGGTCGTCGTCGCGTTCACGACGGGGGTGGCGACCACGCGCGAATCGGCGCTCTCGATGGCCGACCTGTACAACGCCACGCATGCCGTGACGCGCGTGTTCGAGCTGGCCTGGGCGCGGGCGCGGATCGAACTCCAACACACGAACCTCCGCGCCGAGGACGTCCACCTGTTCCAGCGCCTCGCGGGGCACCTGCTCTTCCCCACCAGCGCGGCGCGCGCGGGGGAGGATGTCCTCATGGCCAACAGGCTCGGCCAGTCGTCCCTGTGGCGGTTCGGCATCTCGGGCGACCTGCCGATCGCGGTGCTCTACCTGAACTCGTCGGCGGGGATCGGCCACCTCCGCCAGTTGTTGCAGGGGCACGCCCTCTGGCAGGCGCGCGGGCTGCGCGTCGATCTCGTCGTGCTGCTCGGCAACGCGGGCGGCTACCTCGACGAACTGTACACCGAGGCCATGAACCTCGTCCGCTCCGCCGGCATGGCCGACCTCGTCGACCGGCCCGGCGGCGTCTTCGTCCGCAAGTCGAGCCAGATGAGCGCCGACGACCAGACGCTCATCCTGAGCGTCGCCCGCCTGTTCATCGACGCCCGCGCCGGCCCGCTGGCGACGCAGTCCAACGCGCCCGCCCCGCCGCGCGCCCTGCCCGCGCGGCGCACGGCCCGCTCCGTCGCCCCGCGATTCGGCACGACGCAGAGGCCCGCCGACCTCGCCTTCTGGAAC
>JANXSH010000465.1 GCA_025356615.1 Planctomycetia bacterium
TGGCCCAGACGGGGTCGCGGCGCAGCTCGATCAGAGTGTCGATGCCGCGCAGTTTCTCCGCGAGGCCGGGCACCTTGCGGAGGGGGGCCATCAGCGAGGCGTCGAGTTGGTTGTCGAGGAGCGACTCGACGATGCCGCGCGACTTGGGGAGCATGAGCAACTCGGGCTTGCGACCCTCGGGCATGCCTCCCAGTTTGGCGGCGGCGACGACGACCTCTTCGAGCGTGGCGATTTCGTCGATCAGCCCGTTCGCCTTGGCCTGTCGCCCGGTGAAGATGCGGCCCCCGGCGAGTTTCAGCAGTTCGTCCCGGCTCATCTTCTTGCCGGCGCGGGTCCGGCCCTCGAGGGCCTTGTCCACGAAGAGGTCGTAGGTGTTCTGCATCAGCGAGCGGAACGCCTCGCGCTCGCTCTCGGTGAACGGCTCCGTGCTGGACAGGAGGCCGCTGTTCGCCCCGCGCGAGAGGGTCTCGGTCTTGATGCCGACCTTGTCGTACACGCCGCGCAGGGCCATCTTGCCGCCCACGACGCCGATCGAGCCGGTGATCGTGCCCGGCTCGGCGTAGATCTTGCCGGCCGCCATGGCGATGTAGTACCCGCCACTGGCGGCCACGTCGGCCATGCTGGCGAGGACGGGCTTCTTGCATCGGCGCAGCTCTTTCCAGATCAGGTCGCTGGCGAGGGCCGAACCGCCGGGGCTGTCGATTCGGAGGACGATGGCCTTGACGGTGTCGTCCTCCTCGGCCTGGCGGATGGCGGCGATCATGGTCTCGGAGCCGACCGTCTCACCACCCAGGAGGCCCGAACTGGACTTGCCCGAGATGATGGCACCCGTGGCGTAGATCACCGCGACCTTGGGAGCCTTGGACGAGAAGACCTTCGGACCGGAGCCGAGGAGGAGCTTGCTGTACAAGCCCATGATGCTGATCTCCTCGTGCTTCTTCTTGCCGAAGTTGCGCTGGACCTTGATCGAATCGAGGCCGAGGTCGGTCTTGATGGCGGTTTCGTAGTCGTCCAGGTAGTTGACGCGGTCGATCAGGCCGGCCTTCAGGGCACCGCTCGCGGAATACGGGCCGCCGTCGATGAGCTTCTTGACGCGGGCCGGGGTGAGCTTGGCCTTCTTTCGTCCCGCGACGACGCGGGCGACCATCTCGTTGTCGAAGAAGTCGTCGAGGACGCTCAGGAGTTGCTTGCGGTTCGGCTCGCTGAGGCTCTCGCGGGTGTACGGCTCGGCGGCACCCTTGAAGTCGCCCATGTGCAGGATGTCGGCCTGGACGCCGAGCTTGTCGAGCATGCCCTTGTAGAAGGTCACTTCCATGCGGACGCCGGTGAGCATGAGCCAGGCGGCGTCGGGGACGCAGATGTCGTCGCAGGCCAGGGCGATCATGAAGTCGGCGCTCGCGCCGCCTTCGAGGTAGGCGTACACCTTCTTGCCGGAGGCACGCACTTTGGCGATGGTGCGGGTCAGTTCGTGCATCTTGCCCCAGCCGAGGGACGGGCCGTCGATCTCGAGCAGCAGCGCCGAGACGGCTTTGTCCGAGCCGGCCTTCTCGATGCGGTCGAGCCGCACCTTGAAGGTCTCGCCGACCGCGCCGAACAGGGGGTCGTTCGTGGGAGCCTTCTCCTCCATCGTGCCGGACAGCTTGATGTGGGCGACGACACCGGCCTTCTTTTCGGGAGGCTTCTTGGCCGGTTCATCGGCGCGGGCCGTCAGCGGGCATAGCGCGAGGACAGCGCCCAGGAGGGCGATGCGAGAGGCGGACATATGGTATCTCCATCAGAGTTTTCAGTTTTCAGTTTTCAGTTTTCAGCGTTCAGCGGACGACTCCGGCGCGTAGAAACGCCCTATTCGTCGTCGTTACTGAAAACTGAAAACTGAAAACTCTCAAGTTCAAGCCATCCCGACTTCGCGCTTGGTGCGGGTGAACCAGTTGGAGAACATGCCGGTCTTGATCTTGTAGTTGTTCTCTTCGATGATCTCGATGAGCATGCGCTTGCACTGGAGTTCGTTCTTCTTGCCCTGGGTGCGGGTCTTGAGCAGGGAGAGGGCGTCGCCGAACTCCTTCTCGTCGAGCTTGCCGTCGTTGGCGGCCTGGATCTCGATGAGTTCCTTGACCGCCTTGAGGGCGACGGTTTCGAGGACATAGTTGTTGGCCTCGCACACCTGGGCGAGGGCGGCGCGGGCGGAATCGACCGTAATGCCTTGCTGGAGGGCGATCTGGAGGATCTCGCGCTCCTCGTTCTTGTCGATGTACTTGTCGTCGTAGGCTCGCAGCTTGACTTGTTCGACGAACTGCCGTTTCACTTCATCCAGGTTCATCGTATCTCCTTCGCAGGGAATGGGGGCTGATGTTTCGGCGACCCGGCCAGCCACGCGGGTGTCGGTTCACTCGAAGTACTTCGTCGGTGGACGCCGGGGATTTTCGCGGGTGCAGCGCATTATACTTGCGGGGGGATTCAGGTCAATCGAGGGAGTGCGGAATCGGGCGAGTCGGGGAACGTCATTTCGTCGCCTCACCCACGCGGTTGATCGTGTTGTGGATCGCCCCGCGGACCCCCTTGCCGTCGCTGGTGGCGAGGTCATACCCGATGCGCATCTGCATCACCGGCTTCAGCCCCGTAACGTGGAGCGTGACGCTCTTGCCGTCCGCGCCCACGGTGACGCGGTCGATGGGCCGGGTGTCTTGCCCCTGGCGCTTGGGGTCGGCGACCGACCAGCGCTTCGAGCCGTAATCCCCCGACCAGCGGTAGTTCCACTCCTCGACCGTGTAGCGCTTCGGGTCGCCCGCCTGTTTTATGTCGAGCTTCTCGGCGAACTCGAGGCGGATGCCGTCCTTCTGGACGCTCAGGCCGGTGGGGAAGAGGAGCGGTTGCCGCGTAAAGCGGACGCGCTGGAGGCAGCCGTCACGCTTGGCGGCGGTCTGCCAGCCGTTGAGGCCGCAGACGTAGAGGTGCCCATCTTTTGGATTGAAGCGCCCCCGCGCGCTGCCGGACAGGAACGTCACGCCGAGATCGACCGCCCCGGCCTGCCAAACGTCGCCGACCTGTTGCGTCAGTAAGGCGTACAGTTTGCATCGCCCGTAAGATAAGTGTAAGAGCTGTCCCTTGGGCAGGCCGAAGCGATCGTTAGCGACCCACACCTGTCCGCCCGCGCTGTTATCGACCTCCTTGGGCAGCCAGACGAGCGGGTCGTCATAGATTTTCGGCGGGGTCTTGCGGTGGTGTGCCCGCATGTCGCCGTAGAAGCCGCCCTTCTTGTAGACATCGACGCGGGTCATCGGCATCCAGTTGCCCTCCTGGTCCGCCCCCGTCACCACGTCCCCCGGCCCGACGCCGAGGCCGATCGGGTGGCGGAACCCGGTCGCGAACACCTCTACCTTCTTGCCGTCCTTACTGACGCGCATCAGACAGCCGCCGTGCGGCAAATGGGTGTCGCCCGTCTTGAAGAAGTAGAAGTTGCCCTTCGAGTCGGTCTCCAAACAGGTGTCGTAAGAGTGTTCGCCGCTGCCGGTGTGCCAGTCGTTGCAGAGGTTCTCGTAGAAGTGCGCCTCGCCGTCCTTCCCCTCGTGCAGGCGCGTCAGTTGCCCGCGCTCGAGGACGACGATCTTGCCCTCGACGACCTTGAGGCCGAGCGGGTGATACAGCCCTGTGGCAAAGCGCTTCCAGGTGAGCTTGTCGAGCTTCTCGTCCACGCCGCTAATGATCCACACGTCGCCGTGACAGGTACACATCGCGATGCGGCCATCGGGAAGGAAGTCGAAGCCGGTGCAGAAGAAGAGGGCTTTGTGTGGGTTGTCGTAGGGGATCGTAAGGGTATCGACGACGTAGGGGGCGGTGTCTTTGGCGACTTCGCCTTTGGTGGTGATCTCTTTCGTCCAACGCGCGGGACCGGGCTTGGTCAAAGGGGCGAGGGGGGCCGGGGGAGGGAGCTTCTTCATAGCGGCCATGAACGCGGCTTCGCCCTTTGTGGGTCCCTTCCAAAGGACCACCTGGAATCGTCTCACCGAGTCGTGCGGCTTCAAATGGAGATGAACGGGATTGATTCCGAGGAATTCGGCCCCATCCAGGAAGAAACGAGCGGCGACGGTCTCGGTATACCCTCCCTTCGACTCGGTACGTCGGTAGATCCAGGGGTCGTCCTTCCCTCCTCCGAGGAAAATATCGCCCGCCTTGTCCTCATGCTCGTCGAGGAACAATTGGAGCGATTTCTTACTCGGCCCGACCTCGATCGTGCGGGTGATCGCCTGCTGCCCCCCGATCATCTCCAGCCACGGCGACTCCAAGACTTCTACGCCCTGCACCATGTAAGAGAGTACGACCCTGTTACCGTGCAAGTACAGCCCGTTGTAACGGCCCCACTCGCGCGGTAGCGGCGAGGTCGCCGGAAGGGTCGTCCGCTTCTCCCCCTTGGGGCCGCCACAGCCGGGAAGCGCGGGAGTCGAGAACAACATCGTCCCCTTCGGCGTCGGCGTGTTCAGCAACCCGAAGCGTCGGTCGGACTGATTGAGGAAACCGCCCGTCCACCCCGCCGCGAGTCGCAACTGGTTGCGGTCGAACATCACTCCGCCCTCGCCCTTGTCGCCGATGCGGATGGCCGTCGCTTTGTAGACCTCGACTCGTTTGTCGCCGTGCTTGTACGCCATCGTGCCGTTGAACGTCGGCCCCGTGTCCATGAGCCGCAGCCTGCCATCGACCCAATCGACATCCGTCATGCGCTCCCACGCCTCGCCGAGCGTGGAGGGCGGCGGCGTCCAAGCAGGGTCGGCGAGGACGCGGTCGGAGCCGTCGAAGCGCCACAGCGCGACGGTGTCGGCGTCGAGCTTCGGGGCCATCGTGGGGAGCTTGTCGATCGTGCGGATCACGCGCGACAGGTGGACCTCGTCGTTCGCGCCCTCGCAGCCGACGCGGGCGCTGCCGTCGATAGCCATGCCGATGCTCAGGGGGCCGTCGAGGGGTTTGAGACCGGCGCGCGGCTTGACCGTCTTCTCGGCGACTCGCTTGCCATCGACGAACAGTTGGACCGTCTTGCCGTCGAAGGTCATCGCGACGTGGTGCCAGGCACGATCGCAAATGGACTTGGACGAAATGATCTCCGAAGGCTCATAACCCGGCAGATAGGCGCTGAATCGGCCCGTCCCGGCGTAAGAGTAGATCTCCCAATGGCGAGAGGATGTCTTGGGGTCACTCGCAACGAGGACGTTGAACCCTCGCTTGCTCTCGAGCTTGGCCCAGCACTCGACCGTCATCGGCGGCGTGCGGTAGCGCGAATCCCCGGTGAACGCCAACGGCGTCGTGAGGGCGTCGAGCGCCTTGCCGAACTTCCCCGGAACGAGACGCGGCTCGGGCTTGCCCTCGGCGGCGGGGAGTGCGGAGGCCAACAGCAAGAGCAGGAGGGGAGACCGCGTCATGGAAGATCCTCGGAATGAGCACCGATGCGGGGGGCATCAGAGGATCAGTATACTCGTCGCGGAGAGGAATGACACCAATTAAGCCCGACGCGCAAGTGAGGGAATCAGGCCACGAGCAAGGAAAGGATACTCAACCCTCGCTAGCGCGTCGGGCTTCCCCTAGGTGTCATCCTTGGCCGCGCGAAGTATATGCAGCCAAGTCGATGTGAGAGCAACAACCGAGTCATCGGCCCGCGAAGTATCGGCTCAGTTCCAGGGTCAACGTGCCGCCGTTGTCCATTCACAGATCCCCTCCCCTCTTTCCGTCCTCCTATTCTGGGCATAGGTTCTCCCTGACTAGAGGGGCTAGAGTGATCCCCGATTCAGGAGTACGATACGAATGACCGGAAGCGTCCTGTGCGCGGGGATCGTCGTGGCCGACCACGTCAGTTCGCCCATCTCGCACCTGCCGGCGGCGGGTGAACTCGTCCTCGCGGACAAGCTCCTGCTGACGATCGGCGGCTGCGCGGCCAACGTCGCGGTGGACCTCACCCGGCTCGGCGTGCCCGCCACCGTCGTCGGCTGCGTCGGCGACGACATCTTCGGGCGGATCGTCGCGGACATGCTGCGCGAGAACGGGGTCGATGTATCCGGCCTCCGCTTCGAGGCGGGGATGGACACGAGCCAGACCCTCATCGTCAACGTCGCCGGGCAGGACCGGAGGTTCATCCACTCCTTCGGGGCCAACGCCGTCTTCGAGCCGGGCGACATCCCGATCGACACGCCTGGCTGCGGCATCCTGTACCTGGGCGGCTACTTCGTCCTCGATGGCGTCGAGGCACACCGACTCGCCGAGGTGTTCCGCGCCGCCCGCGCGCGGGGCATTTTGACGGTCCTCGACGTGGTCATCCCCGGACCGGCGGAGTACCTGTCGCGTCTCGCGCCGGTGTTGCCGGAGGTCGATGTCTACATGCCCAACGACCACGCGGCGCGGATCATGACGGGCCTCGACGACCCCCTCGCCCAGGCCGAGCGCTTCCACGCGATGGGCGCGCGCACCGCCATCGTCACGATGGGCGATCGCGGCACCGTCCTGGTCGGCGACGGCCTCCGGTTGAAGGCGGACACCTACCGCGACATGCCGTTCGTCGA
>JANXSH010000454.1 GCA_025356615.1 Planctomycetia bacterium
CCGGCGCGCCTCCCGAGGGTGTGGTGGCGGACGCCCTTCTCTTCGCCCCGGCGGACTTGCCCAGGCTCATCACGGCCGGTCGGCTGCAAAGGATTCCCGAGGAGATGACTCGGCGAGGGGCCGATTTCGACTGGGATCGCCTCTTGCATCACTACAGTGAGCAACTCGTCCTGTGGAATCGCATCCCCTACGCGGTTCCGATCGTCGGCGAAGCGGCTGTGTGCGTCTACCGCTCCGACCTGATCGAATCCCCGCAATGGCAGAAGCGATTCACGGTATGGTTGGCCAAGTCTCATCCCGGAGTCGATCGCACACTCCGCGCGCCCGCCAGTTGGGAAGAGTTCGCCCTGCTAGCGACCTTCTTCCGCGACGAACACCCTTCCGGCAAGCCCGGCCCCAGTCTACCGCCCTTGTCGGAGAATGCCGACGAGGTCGAACGCCTCTATTTGCAGGTCGCGGCAGGCTACGTCCGGCGGGCCGTCCGGCGAGACGAACAGCGAGGGCCGGACTATCTCGACGATGTTTTCTCGTTCACCTTCGACCAGAATTCGGGGACGCCGCGCATCGGGTCCGCTGGATTCGTCCGCGCGCTCCAGACGCTCATTCGTCTCCAGCCCTGTCGGCCTCCGGGCGTGAGCCGTCAGCCGGTGGGGGCGATTCTCGAGGGCCAGGCCATCCTCGGCATCGTCGAGGTGTCTGCGGTCGCGAAGCTCCAGGCGTCGAAACTCCGCGACAAGATCGGCGTTTGCGCCGTGCCCGGTTCGGAGACGTATTTCACAGCGGGCGGCGAGGAGCGGCCCCTGAAGCAGGGCGTCAACCGCGTCCCGTATCTGGGTGGGGCCGGTTGGTTGGCCGGCGTCGTCCCCTCGTCCGCACAGGCTGCGGCCGCGATGGACCTCCTGGCCGAGCTTGCGGGGCCGATCCGGGCGTCGCAGATCGCCCAGGAGCCGCGTTGGGGTGGCGGACCCACCCGGATCGACGCGCTCATCCGGGACCGCTGGGATTCCTTCGACCTCGACGCCCCGCGAACCCGTCTCCTGCGTGAAACGCTCAATCGGAGTCTTCACGCGCATGGGTTGGAGAATCCCGCGACGGTGATGCGATTGCCGGACCGCCTGGCGTTCCGTGATGCTCTCGTGGCGGGACTTCGCCGATCGTTGCTGGAGAAGGCCGACGCCGGCGAATCACTCCAGGGCGTGAGTCGACAGTGGAAGAGCATCATCGAGAAACGCGGCGCGGCGAATCATCGCAGGGATAACCGATTGGGCCTGGGGTTGATTGGGAATTGACGCTCGATCTGGAACGGAGGTGCAGTCATGGACCCGGAACTGTTGTCGATGGACGATACCCCGGCCGAGGCTCGAGCGTTGCTCGACGCCGCCGAGAGTGAGATCGAAGGACTCCGTTCGACCGCCCGCCGACAGTCGGACGATATCCGCACCCGTGCCGAGCGGGCTTGCGCCGAGATCGAAGAAACCGCAGAGGAGCAAATCCGTTCGCGACGGCTCGAACTGCTGCGCCATCTGAAGCCGCTCCAAGACCAGAACGCCGGGGAGGGCAAACTCGACGAAGCGCTGGCGATTCGCGACCACATCCGCACTCTCAAAGCACAGTTGCTCCAGGCGCGACCGGATCCCGGCTCACTCGGCGAGGAGTTGCCGGAAGTCGGCATCGACATCTTCTACGAATTGATCGGATCGATCGACGGTGCCGTCTGGGGGACGGACTTCTACACGGCAGACTCGCACCTCGCGTCCGTCGCCGTTCATGCGGGCGTGTTGCGCGAGGGCGAGAGCGGCGTCGTGCGGGTGAAGTCCGTGGACACCTCGAACATCCGATTCGTCGGGACCGAACGCAACGGCGTGCGGAGCATGCCGTTCGCGACCTGGCCCACGGGTTTCCAGGTCGCACGAGCATGAACAGAAAGGGGCGAGCGGGAACGTCCTTGTTCCCACTCGCCCTTCCGTTGACTCACGAACCCGTGGCATCACCGGATGAACCGGACGCCCGTGTTGAAAGGCTTGAGCTGTGTCTCTGGGGCCGAAGGCTGGACGGAACTCGTAGGCACCTGCTGCACCGGAACCTGCGTCTGCGGCACGGGGACCAGGATCGGGGCCGACTGCTGGGTCGGTGCTACCCTCGCCTCGTAGGGTTGCTCGCCGACGCGATACCCGGTGTTTCGCACCTGCGGGTTGTCCATCTGGTCCTTCGGACGCGGCTTCGGCAAGTCCTCCTCCCTGATGGTGTCGGGACGACGATCTTGAGGAGCGCGCGGGGAGTAGGGGGGGTAGGCGGGCGGGGGTAGCGCGGCACCCGGCGGGATCGTCGAGCAGTGCGACCAGTCCGGCTGGAACGGCCAGGGCTGCCAGCAAGTAGCGTAGTAGCCGTAGTGCTGGAGGTCGCAAGGGTCGCACACGGGACGCGGGCAGGCGCACTTGAATTTGAGGCAAGGGGCCTGCTCCGAACACCACGTCAGTGGCGGCGGGCAACTACAGCAGAGGCCAAGTCCCCCTGCTTGGGCCGAACTGCCGGCGACGATCAGGGCAATCCCGCTAAGGAGGACTCCGAGACCGGAACGACTCTTTTCCTGCATGATCTTTACCTTCCCTGGAAAGAAACGAGGCACCGATGAATGACCATCGACGCCTCGCTGCGATAGTTCTCGAGTATCGGTCTCAAGGCGGAGCACTGATCCCTACACCTTGGGGCGTTCGTGCCCCGACGGAGATGCTCCCGCGAGAATTCGACCTCGAATTCGTATTCTGCCCCCGCGTGTATCCCGGCGTGGTCGTGCCGAAGGTTCCGCCACCCCCTTGATTGTTGAAATAGCGCGAGTACGAGTTGAACCTCGTCCGGTGCCCCGTGGAGTCGTTCAAGAGAGGGTCCAACGTGCCCGCGTTGCCGAACGCACTGACCGTTTGCGCACCTGTCGCATCGGGAGCAAGACCCCCCGGAGCGACTACCCCAGGCCCAGTTCCGGTCCCCGTGCCGGGTCGCAGCATGCCAGGGTTGCCCAGGATCGGGCCGTAGCTGGACCCGCCGAGGTACGGATTGTAGAAAGGTGTCGCACCAGGATTCGAGTAGGGATTCGTGACCGGGCGCTGGTATTGCGCCTCGGACGCCGACACGCCCAACACGAGAACGATCACCACGCTGGAAAGCCACTTCTTCATGGGTACTTGACTCCCGGAATCATTCGATCAGGACGAGTCGTTTTCAGTTCGGCATCGAGGCCGATCAACTCTAGAGCGGATAAAGCTCCCTGTCCAGTTCGCACGGTCGATCCGGCAAGCTCAGCGACAACCTAATAATCGGCACACTGAGCCGCCATTCATGAATGATCTGGACGCGACGGAGAAGATTTGTTGATCTCACCTCGCCGTGTCCATGCCCCTTGTTCCAGGATCGGCGAGCGTGTCCTACACTCGCCGATCCTGGAACAAGGGGCATGGACATCCCTCACTCGCCGGTCTTAGCGAAGAGGAGCGATGAAGGTCGCACCTCCGCCGTTGCCGTTGTTGCCTTTCAGGCTCTGGTAGGCCGAGGAGCCGAGCAGGGAGACACCGAAGATCCGTTCGATCGGGGCGAATATCTTGGCCAAGCTGTTGTCCAGGTTGATCAAGAAGTCGGCCTTCACATAGATGCGGTCGCCGGGGAAAACCTGGTAGTTCGTCGCCGTCACGCCAGCCTGGGTGATGGCGTTCCAATCGACCGGCAGGATCTGCGAGCAGCCGTGGGCCGCCGGGGCCGGGCGGGCGAGCCAGATGTGCTTCTTGGAAGCGACGGCGGGCAACCCCTGGATCTGAGCGATGGCGTCAAGGACCGTTTCCTTGCCCGTCACGGGGAATTTGAACACGCTCTGGCCGTAACCCGCCCCGTCGGTGATGACGTAATAGTATTTGCTGTTGTAAACACCCACGTCCACGCTGATCTCGGGATCCTGGAGGTACTGGGAAAGGTGCCGCTCGA
>JANXSH010000455.1 GCA_025356615.1 Planctomycetia bacterium
CCCGATCGCCCCGAGCGCTGCTGGAGCCGCCCGGTGTGCGTCTGGATGGCGTCCTCGCAGTAGTGGATCATTCGGCTGACCGCCGCCTCGGCGACGGCGACCCGCCGGCCCGAGTGTTCCATCAGCCCCTTGACGACCAACCCGATGCGGTCGGCCCACTCCTGAGCGAGCTGCGAGGCGGCCGACTCGAGCGAGCGGGTCAGGGGACTGCGGCGCTGCTGGACCGCGTTGACGCCCGGCAGGCTCAGGCCGCTGCCGAGCCAGTCGTGAACCCGGTTGAGCATCTGGCGGGACCACGAGCCGGGATCTTCTTGCGCCAGCGGCTGGTTCGCCTGCTCTTCGATCGGGACGAGGAGCCGGGTCAGCGCTTCCAGGGGAGGGAGGTCGATGGAGTTGGCCGCGAGTACGTCGATCCGGCGCGCCAGCGCCTCGGGGCGCAATTCCGGGTCCGATAAGACGCGGGCGAGAGCGGCGTCGAGGACCGACTGTTCCGGCCCCGTCAACTTCTCCCCGCCGCCCGACTGCCACTGGTCGAGCATGAGTTTGCACATCTCGCGGGAGGCGACGCGAAGCAGAAGCCCGCGCGGGAACCACACGCTGAACGTCCCCAGACTGCGGAACATCGACCGGGATTCGCGGCTCTTGCGCGTCTGGTCGAGCCTCAGACCCAGCGGGGTCGTGAGTTCGTGGAAAAGGTAGCTGCCGACGTGGGCGACCGCGTCGCGCCGCCCCTCCGGCGAGCGGAGCGGCTGGGAGAGGAGGTAGACCTGATCGAAGGCACGCGAGTCCTCCGTGAGGCGGGGGCCGTCGGTGCCGTATTGCGCGGAGAACGGGATGTTCGGATCCGCGAAGTGGTTCAGTTCGGTCATCGTGGCGTAGAGGTTCGCCTGCTCGTTGCGCGGCGTGGCGGGGTCGTGTGCCGACCCGCAGAAGAGGAAGTTCATGACGGGAGCGTCGGGGTGTTCGGACTGGCGCAAGAGGCGGCGGACGGCGTAGCCGAGGTCGGCGAGGTAGCCCGAGGCTCCGCCCGCGCCCGAGGCGAGGACGTAGACCCGGGGCGTGTCGTCGCGCAGGGCGAGGCCGGTCTGATTCACGGTCTGGTAGATGGCGTCGGGGTGGCAGGCGTGTTGCAGTTCTCGCTTGAGTCGGGCCATCAGGCGGAGGTAGTTGTCCGTGAACGCCAATCGGGCCAGGGCGCGAACCCCCTGGGTGTTGAGCGAGCGCGGGACCGCGTAGAGTTTGCCTTGCGGGAGCCAGTCGGCGAGCTGGTCGATCTGACGACGGCGGTAGTGGGAGACCGGCTGCAGCGGCATGTGATACACCTGCTGCGCCGTGAACGCCATTTCCTCACCCCCGCGCTGCGAGCCTTTGACGGCCTCGGCGTCGGTGTCCACATAGAGGAATCGCACCATCGGCAGCCGGTCGAGGTCGCCGAATCGGTCGATGAATCGGCAGCGGACCTCGTTGAGCGCCCGCCGGCCGAATCCGCCGACGCCGATGATGATGGTCGGCCGCAGCGGCCCCGTCGAGGGCTGGGCGACCGTGACGCCGAGGTTCGAGACGGCCTTATCGACTTCGAGGGCAGCCCCGGTCAGGTGGACGGGGACGAGTACGTCTTCGTGATTGCCTCCGCCGGGTGCCCCGATCTCGAGTTCGAGATTCGCGTGGCTATCCAGGATGCCGCGCGAACGAGTGGCGGAGTGATTCGACTCGGAATCGATGTTGATGTTGGCGTAGGTGGGCACCCGCGCGGTGTACAGCGCGAGGACGAAGGCGAGGCAACTGGGGAATCGTTTCGAAGGATCCTTCTCGAGTGCCCTCCCCACGATGGCGCGTTCGTGGATCGGCAGGGCGCGCAGGTCGGGCAAATCATTGACGTGCTGATGGGCGAGCAACCGGGCGTTCTTGCCGTTGAAGGGGCGGTGCCCGGTGAGCATCTCCTGGTAGACGATCGCCAGGCTGTACTGGTCGCTCTGGGGGCTGATGTCGCCGCTGAATGTCTCGGGCGGCGCGTACAGGGGCGTGACCGCGCCCATCGTGCCGGAAATGCCCGACCGCTCGAGGCACTTGACGAGGCCGAAGTCCGCGACCTTGACGCGGTCGCTAATCATGAAGAGGTTGCGCGGCTTGATGTCGAGGTGTTGGAGGCCGTGCTTCTCGTTCATGTGGTCGAGCGCCTCGGCGGCGTCGCGTATGTAGCGGAGCAGGGAGTCGCGCGGAATGCCGACGAGGCCGGCAGCCTTGGCCTCTTCGAAGGCATCATGGAGGCTCTTGTCGGCCAGTTCCATGATGATGACCAACTCGCCGCGCACTACCTCGATCCGATCCATCTGCAAGACGAAGGGGTGGCGAATCTCTTTGACGCGGTCCAGCGCTCGCTGTTC
>JANXSH010000489.1 GCA_025356615.1 Planctomycetia bacterium
AGGCGGCGTTGGGCTGCGCCCTGGGCCGAGCGGGCCGAGCCGCCGACGCCGTCCCCCATCTCCGCGCCGCCGTCATCGAGAATCCGCTCGACCTCGCCGCCGCCCGCGCGCTGGGCCATGCGCTCACCGAGACGGGGCAGGCCGACGCGCTGGCCGAGGTCGCCTGCTCGCGCGACCTGATGCACCGGGCCGCGCCCCAGGTCGTCCCGTCCGAGGAGTGGTTCGCCGGGGCGGGTCGGCTCCAACCGCCGCTCGTGTCGGCGTGCCTCATCGCGGACGACGAGTCCGCCGATCTCGCCGACTGCCTCGCCGGCGTCGCCGGGCTGGTCCACGAGATCATCGTCATCGACACGGGCGGTGGAGTGAGAAGAGCCATCGGTGGTGCGCGGGTGATCTCCTTCTCCGCAGGCGAGGACGAGAGCGCCGCCCGGAATGAGGCGATGCGCCACGCCTCCGGGGACTGGATCCTCTGGCTCGAGCCGGACGACCGGCTCGACGCCCGCAATCAGACTCGGCTCCGCGCTTTGCTTACCGGCCTCGACGACGAGGCCGCCGTCTACCTCATGCCGTGCCGAGGCGAAGATCCGACGATCGTCGATCAGGTCCGCCTGTTCCGCAAACTGCCCGAGGCACGATGGGAGAACCGCGCCCGGTGTCAGATCCTTCCATCACTCGCGCGGGCCGGCGCGACAGTTCGGCGAAGCGAAATCACCTTCCTCCGTCGCAGCGACCCGGACGCCGAACGGCGTGCCCACCGGCGCGAGCGAGAACTGCGACTCCTCCGCATGGACCAGGCCGATCGGCCCGACGACGCCGCGATCCGGTTCGAGATCGGCACGCTGTTGCGAGACGCGGGCCAGTTCGACGAGGCGTTCGATGCCTTCGAGCATGCCCTGGCGCAGGGCGATGCCGCCCTCGAGCGAAGTCTATTGACACGCATGGCCGACATCCGCATGCAACAGAAGCGATACGCCGAGGCGCTCGCGCTGTGCCTGCGCGGCACGTCGCGCTTCCCGGACGACGGGGAATTGCTCCTTCTCGAGGGGACGCTGCGGACCGAAACCGGCGACCTGTTCGGGGCACAATTCGCCCTCGTGCGCCTGCTCGGCATGGCAGGCGGGGGAACCTGTCGCGCCGAGTATCAGCTCGCCGTCGTCTGTCACGGCCTAGGCCAGCAGCGCGAGGCGGAGCGTCTGTTCCGGCGTGCCGTGGTCGCGAATCCCGACTGGCTACCCGCGTGGCGTGGGCTGGCGGAGTTGTACCGCGAGTTGGGTCGGCAGGAGGATTGTGCGGAGGTGATGGCGGAGGTCGCGCGATTGGGTGAGAGGCCGCTACCGAGAGGGCCAGCGGAGTTGTAGAATGATTCGCACGAACTCCTCTCCTTCACGGAAACGACGACTCATGAGTCCCGTCTACAACTTCAACGCCGGCCCCGCCATGCTGCCGCCGCCGGTCCTCGAGCGTGTCCAGGCCGAGTTGCGCGACTACGCGGGGCGCGGCATGTCGATCATGGAGATGAGCCACCGCTCCAAGGAGTTCGAGGCGATCAACTCGTCCGCCGAGGCGACGTTCAAGCGTCTCGTCGGCGTCGGTGACGGCTACCGCGTCCTCTTCATGCAGGGCGGCGCTTCGTCGCAATTCGCGATGGTCCCGATGAACTTCCTCCCGCCGGGCGGCACCGTAGACTTTCTCATGACCGGCGTGTGGTCCGAGAAGGCCCAAGAGGAGGCCGCCGCCCTCGGCAAGACGCACGTCGCCGCCACAACGCAGCCGACCGACTATTCGCGCGTCCCGCGTGCCGACGAGATCCGCCTGAGCGATGCCCCGGCCTATGTCCACCTCACCTCCAACGAGACGATCCAGGGCGTGCAGTTCCACTCGTTCCCGGACGTGGGCGACCGGCCACTCGTCGGCGACATGAGCAGTGACATCCTATCGCGCCCTCTCGACGCCTCGCGCTTCTCCCTCCTCTATGCAGGTGCCCAGAAGAACCTCGGCCCCTCGGGGGTGACGGTCGTCTTGCTCCGCGAGTCGTGGCTCGCCGGGGCGAATAAGCATGTGCCGACCATGTTTCGCTACGCGACCTACGTCAAGAACAACTCGCTCTACAACACCCCGCCGAGCTTCGGCGT
>JANXSH010000501.1 GCA_025356615.1 Planctomycetia bacterium
GAACGGGGCTGAGGTAGGCAGGGAGCGTCAGGAAAGGTGAAGCGAATCGACCGGCGATGCTCCACCCCTGGCCTCAGCCCCGTTCACGGGGCTTTGGTTTTTAGCCCGGTCCTTTAGGGCCGGGCGGTCGTGCGAGCGTCACGAATCCACCGTTCGCGGACAAAAAATCGTTGTGTGTCGCTCCGGCAATCACTATGCTAAAGCGTGGATTCAGCCCCGTTTTCACATGGCTTTGGTTCTGAGCTGCGGTCTATTTTGATCAAGCCTTCATCCGCCACTCGCGGACAAAACCGGAGATCCTGCAATGGCCCGCACCTATTACAGCGAGATCAACCTACATATGACCTGGCATGTCAAAGTGAGCAGTCGGCTGCTCACCCTCGACATCGAGCCGATCGCACACAACGCGCTCCGCCAGAAAGCGCTCGCGACCCCCCGGCGTGATCGTCCACGCCGTCGACGGCACCGAGACGCACGTCCATCTCGCCGTCACTATCCCGCCGACGGTACTCATCAGCGACTTCATCGGGCAACTCAAGGGCGCGTCGTCGTTCTTCCTCAACCAAATGCTCGCCGGTTCGGAAAAGTTCGCATGGCAAACCGGCTACGGCGTTGTCAGTTTCGGCACTCGCGCCTCGAAGTGGGTCATCGACTATATCGTGAACCAGAAGAAGCATCACGCCCAAGGCACGACTCACGCCCGACTCGAGCAGACGACCCCCGACGAAGAGCCGACCACAGGCCGGGGCGAGGAGACGAACGCCCGCACCAACGAGGCCACGTCCGACGACGCCCGGCCCTAAAGGACCGGGCTAAAAACCAAAGCCCCGTAAACGGGGCTAAATACGGGGTCCGTATAGTGATTATTAGGCCGATTCACGACTCTCGCACCGACCTCATCCCACCGACCGCCCCCGCAGACGATTCCGCGCGATCTTCTCGCCCGCGATCCGATCGACCTCTCTCCACCACTCCTTCCAGCCCACCTCATCCCCTAACCCCTGGCGCAGGTAGAGCAGGAGGAAGCGGAGCCGATCCGGGCGCGAGAGGGTTGAATCGTCGCGGAAACTCATGTGCAGTCGTGCCAGGTCGCGCATCTTTCGCTCGCGGCCCAGTTTCGCGCAACGCCGCAGTCCGACGAGGTCGATCAGCCAGAGTCGATCGCCTGCGCCGGGCACCTCGCGCAACTCGCGCGCGCCCAGGACCGAACCTTGGGAGCTGACGAGGATGTTGTCGGCCTTCAAGTCGCGATGGCTGTAGCGGAAGGCGTGCAGCGTTCGCACCAGTCGGGCCAGCTGAGAGAGGATCGGCTCGAGTCGTCGTCGCCGATCGCTCGGGGGAAGTTCGGCGAGCTTCCGCAAGAAACGATGGAGCGACATCGCCTCCGGGACCATGTCCATCAGCAGGTAGCCCGCGCCTTTCATCCCGAGGCGCTGCCGGTGCCAGACGGCCAGGGGGCGAGGCGTGGGCAGGCCGCGAAACCGGAGGGCGTGGCCAAGCAAGTACGAGCGCAACGCCCCCGGCGTGCGGACCAGCGAGGTGAGCGGGTCGCTCCAGTTCGCGTCGATACGTTTCGCGATTACCGGGCGTATCTGCCCTCCGACCGTTAGGTCGATGACGACGACCGCCGACGAGGCGGACTTCTTCAGCACGGTCGCGCCGGGCCGGTTAAACGGTGCGTCGCTGTCGGCGAGTAGCGGCTCGAGGTCGGCCTGGGCCAGCTCGCTGACCGCGTAGCCGCGAACGCCGGGGGCGCGCACCCGGCGGAAGTGACGGTTGCCGCCCTGGCAGCGGTGGTCGAGGTCGGCGGCGTGTTCCCGCAGGCTCGCCTCGGTCCTCTCGGCGAGTTCGCGGGCGAGGTCGCGTTCGTGGAGCGCCAGGTCCGAGCGTGTTTTGCAGTAGGCACGCCAGGCCCGCCGCCGGTCGGTCGCGGAGAATCGCAGGGCGAACCATCGATCGAGCATGACGAGGTTGTCACGCGACCTCTCCCAGCCGAGCGGCTTGCCCAGATGGGCATACGGCAAGTCGATGAGGAACAGTTCCGGCTCGCCCAGCGGCGTCCGCACCATCAGGTTGCCGGGGTGTAGGTCGTCGTGGCGGATGCCCGCCTGGTGGATCCGCGCGAGGCACGCGCCGAGCGCGTTCGCCAGGCGGTGATGCACTCCCGCGCGGAGGCGCTCCGGGACGTGCGGCAGGCGGTCGAGCAGGAAGTCGAGCAGCGACTCGACCTCGGGAAGTGTCCGACTAACGACCCAACTGTCCGCCGCCCCATGCCGGTGGATGCTCTCGCCGCAGACGAGCATCTCCGGCGTAGGCACGCCGCGTCGGGCGACCTCGCGCGTCAGGGTGAACTCGCGGCGCGACCGGCTGCCGCGCATCTGCTGGCGGCACCACTCGCGCAGGTCGCCCCGGTCGTGCTTGACGTGCAGGTCCAAGCCGGCGACCTTCACGCGGTAGACCGTGCGATGGGGCGCGTGCTTCACCACCTCCGCCCGCCCCTCGGCGATCCACTCCGGCAGGCGCAGCCCGTCGGGACCGAGAATCGCGTCGCGCTCGCTCGGAGAGAGGCCGGCGACGAGCCAGCGACGGCCCGCGATGAGGACTTCGGTCAACAGGCTCATCCTGGCCTCCTGCGATTTCATGCGAGCGTTTCCAACAACTCCACCCATGCCCGCCCACCTGCGGGGACGAAATACCGCTCCTCGGCCCGCCGCCGAGCCGCCGCTCCCATGCCCCGCCGCAACTCGGCGTCACGCGAGAGCCGGATGATTGCGTCGCGCCACTCTTCCGGCGTCGTCGCCAGAAAGCCCGTCTCGCCGTGGCGGATCATCTCGGGGTGGACGCCGACGGGGTTCGCGATCACCGGCAGGGCCGACGCCATGTATTGCAGCACCTTGAGGCCGCACTTGCCCCGGCTCCACAGGTCGTCGGGGATCCAACTGATGCCGATGTCACCCGCCGCGAGGTCCGCGACCTCCCGCGCGGCACTCCACGGGCAGGGCACCACCTGGAGATGCTCGAATTTCGGGAACCGATCGCAGATGACGCGGAGACGTAATCCGGGGATCTCGCGTCCCAGCGACTCGAGCATCGGCGCGATCTGCTCCAACCCTTGCAGCGTACTCGACGAGCCGATCCACACGAGTTCCTTGCCGTCACTCGTCGGCGGGGGTGCCTGTTCCGGGTAGCGCAGCGGATCGACGCACGTCGGGATGACGCGGATGCGATTCGACGAACACCACTCGTTCGCCTCCGCAGCGAGGTAGTCGTTACCCGCGACGACGGCGTCGCACGCCTCGAGGGTGGCCGCGAATCGACGGAGCCGGCGGGGGTCGTGCTGCCCCTTGGCCGAGTAACTGTCGCGCAGGAAGATGGCGTCGTCGAAGTCGAAGATCAACAGCCGAGCCTGTCGGCGAAGAAGCGCAAGCTCCCACCGCGCCAGGAGTTGTCGTTGGATGATGACGTTCTTGTTGCGCAAACGCGGGTAGAGCAAAAGTCGGCCCCACCACCGGCGAGGCAGCGCGCGGAGCGAAAGCGAGTGCCCCGCCCGCTCCAGCGAAGAGCGAAACGCCTCCAGACGATAGCGACAACAAACGTGGTCGGCGTCCTTGACCAGTGCTACCAGGTCCACAACTGAGCCTCCATGCTCGGCGAGTTAATGATTCGAGTAGGTCCGGCGAGCCGAGCCGGACTCGAAGTGCCGCTCGGCACGCGGCACCTACTAGCGTTTCCGTCGATCGGTCATCGCCCGGCGGATCTCGCGGTCGGCGTCCTTCTTCTTCATGTCCTGACGCTTGTCGTGCAGCTGCTTGCCTCGGCAGACGGCGAGTTCGAGCTTCGCCCGGCCCTCCTTGAAGTAGAGGCGGAGCGGGATCAGGGTGAAGCCCTTCTGCGACGCCTTGCCCGCGAAGTTGGCGATCTCGCGGCGGTGGACCAGCAGCTTCCGCGAGCGGCGCGGCTTGTGGTTCATCTGGTTGCCCATCGCGTATTCCGGGATGTCGCAGTTGATGAGCCACAGTTCGTCGCCGTCGATGCGCCCGTAGGCCTCCTCGATGCTCGCCTGGCCGACGCGCAGACTCTTGACCTCGGTGCCCAGCAGCACCAGGCCGCACTCCAGCCGGTCCGACACTTCGTACTCGTGGAACGCCCGCCGATTCCGGCAAACGTCTCGCTCCTTGGTGTCCGAACTCTTGTCGTTACGGGCCATGTTCGCACTCCTCCCCTATTGTATTGTAGCAGGGTCGTCTCGTGGGAGGAACACGAGTCCCGTTCATCGGGAATTGCCGGTGATTTCACACCCCGGCGATGGTAGAATCGAGATAGACCAGGAGCCGTCCCCGAGAGACCCCCATCATGTGGAGCGATCATCCCGACACGCAGGATCTGCTCGCCGGGGCACGCGAAGGCCGGGACGGCGCGGTCGATCGCCTGCTCGATGTCCACCGCGAGCCGCTCCGCCGGATGATCGGCCTTCGGCTCGACCCGGCGCTAGCGGCCCGACTCGACGCGAGCGACATCGTCCAGGATGTCCTCATCGAAGCGCACCGCCGGCTCGAGGACTACCTCCGCAACCCGATGATGCCGTTCCGGCTCTGGCTGCGGCACATCGCCCAGGACCACGTCATCGACGCCCACCGCCGACACCGCCAGGCCCAGCGGCGCAGCCTCGATCGCGAGCAGCCGATCGTCCCGAACGTCCTCGCGGACCACTCGTCGTATGAACTCGCGGGCCAGTTGCTCGACACCGAGCGCACGCCCGCCAGCGCCGCGATCCAACACGAGTTGCAGCGCAAGCTCGACTCCGCCGTCGCCGCCCTCGTCGACGACGACCGCGAGGTGATCCTCATGAGGCACCGCGAGCAGTATTCCAACCAGCAAGTCGCCGCGTCGCTCGGCCTGTCCGAGGCGGCGGCGTCGATGCGCTACCTGCGGGCGATTCGTCGGCTGCGCGGCGTACTCCTCCCCGAGGACAAGCCATGACCGCCCAGGCGACGACGACCGCCGAGGATCGGGACGAGCGTCTCGCCCGCCTGCTCGGCGAGCTGGCGGAGCGCGCCCGGCTGGGCCAGCCGCACGACGTGGACGGACTCGTAAAGCGTCACCCGGATCTGGGCGGCGAGTTGCGCGAACTGTGGGCCGCCGCCCAGTTCGCCGCCGAGTTCGCGGGCGGGAGCGG
>JANXSH010000506.1 GCA_025356615.1 Planctomycetia bacterium
GGTGCTGCCGGGGACGAGCCTCCAGATGCCGCTGGCGCAGCGCTACAAGTTGGGCGGCTCGGTGCTGGGGACGCTCGGCTGGGGCATCTATCAGGTGTTCACGGACCTGATGACGGGTATCGCCCAGTTCGCGTCTTGGACCTACGAGGCCGCCAGCGCTGCGTCCGGCCTCCTCTGGGGGCCGTTCCTCCTGTTGGGCGGCTACGCCTACAAGCAGTATTCCGGCTACCAGGTGACGAAACAGACGTACTCCAAGATGCTCACCGAGAGCCTGTACTATCAGAGCCTCGACAACAACCTCGGCGTCATCACTCAGATCATGGACGAGGCCGAGGAGCAGGAATGCCGGGAGACGATGCTGGCGTACTACTACCTCTGGAAGCACGCCCCCGCCGAGGGCTGGTCGAGCGAGCAACTCGACGACTACGTCGAGATGGAACTCGAGGGCAAACTGAACCTGAAGGTCGATTTCGAGGTCGAGGACGCCTTGGCAAAGCTCGAAAAGCTCGAGATCGTCACCCGGCACGGCGACAAGTACCGGGCGATAAGTCTCGACAAGGCGCTCGAGCGCCTCGACTATCGATGGGACCACTACTTCGAGTACAACAAGAATTGAGAAGAGGATCTAACCACATCGGGAATGCAGAGTCTGTAGGGTGGGCCTCGCTCCGCTCGACCCACCAGCACTTCACCGGCTTCACCCCTAATCATGACACGAGTGGTAGTCTGGTGGGCCTCGCTCCGCTCGACCCACCTTACGAATTGCCCTCATACCAATCCGCCCAAGATTCCGGTCGGACGAGTGCCACCTATTCGGGAGAGTTTTCCTGACCTCCGATGAGAAAATGATGAGAATGCAATTTGCCTCTGATGAAGTTCTGGATTCGGTGTACAATCCTTTCTGGTGGAACTGTTTGGGCGGGAAGTCGCGATCCTACCGGGGGGGAAATCGCGACGGGATATCCTTCACCGATAAGACTCATGAGATACGCCAATGAACATCGCTTCGAGTCGCCTGATCCGATCGGTGTCGGTCGTCGCGGTCGTGTTCCTCGGGCTATCCCTTCCGGCCTGGGGGCAGGACGAGAAACCCGAGAAGCTAGACCCTGCGCCTAAAGTCGCGGAACTGAAAGACAAGATCCCCGATGTCTTCGCCAAGAAGGCACCGAAAGGCGTCGAGGATCTCAAGGCGATGGAGCAGCAGCTCAAGAAGATGCTCGCCAAAGTGATGCCCGCTACCGTCGGCCTCGTCGTCGGCAATGGATCGGGGAGCGGCGTCATCATCAGCGAAGACGGCTACATCCTGACCGCAGGCCATGTGTCCGGTAAGCCGGGCAGAACCTGTGTCGTCATCCTGCCTGATGGGAAACGCCTCAAGGGCAAGACGCTGGGCTACAATGAGAGGATCGACAGCGGCCTCGTCAAGATCACCGACAAGGGGAAGTATCCTTTCGTCGGCATTGGCGAATCGGGCAAGCTCGTGAAGGACCAGTGGTGCGTGACGCTCGGCCATCCCGGCGGGTTCCGCCCTGGGCGAACGCCCGTCCTCCGCTTCGGGCGGGTCATCATGGCCAACAACCGACTGGTTCAAACCTCTTGCCCTTTGGTGGGCGGTGATAGCGGTGGCCCCCTCTTCGACCTGGGAGGTCGGGTCATCGGCATCCACAGCCGCATCAGCCAGGGGATCACCGAGAATATCCACGTCCCGGTCGATACCTACCTCGAAACCTGGGATCGACTCGTCGCGGGCGAGAATTGGGGCGGGCCTGACTCCGGTCGTCGGGCACAGGCCGTACTCGGCATCGGCTTCTCGAGGGGCGGCTCCGACCTCGCTGTCGTCGAACTAACCAAGGACGGCCCAGCCGAAAAGGCGATGTTCGAAGTAGGCGATGTCTTGACGGCCATAGACGGCAAGAAACTCAAAGACCGCGATGACCTTCAGGCTTACCTGGCGAAGAAAAAACCAGGAGACGAGGTCAAGGTCGAGATCGAGCGTGAGGGCGAAACACGAATCATCACCATGAAACTCGGCAAGCGTCCGAATCCGTGATACACTCGAATCATCAGCTATTCCCACCCACCGGAGAAGTCCTTCGATGACCCGCATCACCTTTTCCTTCCGCCGGTTCCTCCTCTTGGGGCTTGTCTCGGCCCTGATCGCGACCTTGCCGACTGCCGCACATGCACAGCGCGGCGGTTCGCCGGGTCGGAACACCGCCCCGATCCTTGCGGCGTTCAAACCCGTCGTCGCCAAGCCGAGTGAGAGCGTCGTTCGGGTGGTGTGCGACAACGTCGAAATCGCCCTGGGAACGGTCGTCGCCCCGGACGGCTTCATCGTGACCAAGGCGAGCGACCTCAAGGGCAAGATCGTCTGCAAGTTCAGGGACGGCAAGGAGTTCGCCGCCCGCGTCGTCGGCGTCGATGAGAAGTACGACCTCGCGATCCTCCGGGTCGAGACGAGCGGCCTGCGTCCGATCGAGTGGCGAACAGCCAAAGCTGAGGTCGGCGACTTCGTGGCCTCAGTGACCAATGCCGAGCTTCCGGCGGCGATCGGCGTGGTGAGCGTCGGCGTTCGCAAGCCCAACCGATTCGAGATGGGTCCGGCCGCCCCTCCCATGAACAGTGGCTTCCTCGGCATCGGCTTGGGCAACAACGAGGAACCGATCATCGCGGAGGTCCACAAGGGCAGCGCGGCCGAGAAGGCGGGCCTCGAACCGGGGGACATCGTCCTGAGCATCTCCGGCCAGAAGATGTCCTCCGCCGAGAAACTCGTCCGAACGATCCAGCGATTCAAAGTCGGCGAGAAAGTCGTCCTCAAGATCCGCCGCGGTAAGGACGAGAAGCAACTCGAGGTTACTCTCGCCAGACGGCCCAGCAACCTAATCGAACGTGGCGACAAGATGAACGCGATGGGAAGCGAACTGAGTCTGAAGCGGACTGGCTTTCCGATCATCCTCCAACACGACACCATCATCAAGCCGAAAGACTGCGGCGGGCCGCTCGTCGATCTCGACGGCAAGGCTCTAGGCATCAACATCGCCCGCGCGGGGCGAACCGAGAGTTACGCCATCCCGACTGAGACGATTCTCAGCATCCTCCCCGACTTGCTGAAGGCCGGTAAGCTCGTCCCGAAGGAAGACGCCGACGAGGTGCGAATCGCGGCACTGGAGTCCGAACTGAAAGTCCTCCGCGCGGACCTCGAAAAGAATCAGAAGGAGCTGAAAGCGATCCTGGGCGACTCGGCGGACATCGTCTCGAAGCGAAAGGCCGCTCAGGACAAGTTCAACGCCGTTCGCAAGAAGATCGACGACAAGCAAACGGACCTCGACAAGGTCCGCAAAG
>JANXSH010000528.1 GCA_025356615.1 Planctomycetia bacterium
CCCGATCGACCGTTCGGCCCCCGCAGAGCCGAACTACCCGATGATCCCGCCCACTGCGCCCCTGATCGATATCTACGGTCGGCAAACCCCCGCCGCCCGGCCCACCTGGCAGCCCGCCATCAACGCCGGCCCGATCGATCCGATGGAGATGACTCCCGCACCGCAACTCCACCGCCCCCTGGCCCAGCCCCTACAGGGTAGGCCCGTCGCGCGGCCCGCGCCGATCCCTCTGGCCTCCGACCCGACGCCACAGCCGGCCCCCCCGGCGACGAGGACGCTGCCCACGCTGAAATCGGCCCCCTGGCCGCCGCGCCCCTCCCAGAGAAGCGAACCGACGGGCGGGAGCTGGCTGACCTTCCTGCTCGTGGGCGTCGCCATCGTTTGCGGCCTGGCTCTGGTCGCCTTCACCCTGGGTCGGCCATTCCTCCCTGACGGGTGGAAGTTCTGAGGCGACTTGAAGCGACCCCACCAGGCAGCTAGGATGAACACGACGACTTCGCCTCGCCGAGGTGGTGTAATGGCAGCCACGCCAGCCTTAGGAGCTGGTGCTCGCAAGGGCGTGCGGGTTCGAGTCCCGCCCTCGGCACTCTCGGGCGTCGTCACGATCATTCCTCCTGGGGCGTAGGATGTGCTCGGAGGAGATGCCGTGGCCACCACTCGTTTTTCCGACCCATCGACCCACCGAAGGGGTTCGGAAGTGGGTGATATGAAGGTGGGAAACGTTGTACCCCAAGTCGTCACCCCTCCCGGACGACACGAGCAGAAGCGAGGATGCGAATTCTTTTCTTGACGCTAGCGGCAGCTTTGCTCGGCGAACCGGTCGCTGATCAGACTCCCTACGACTCGGACCCCGCAAGAGTCTAATCCCGTTAATCCTCGGCACCAGCGCGGCCCAGAAGGAACTCGGATTCAATGCCGAGCAAAGGGAGGAGATGCAGAATGTCTACTGGGACTTCCACCTGGCCGAGGAATCCCGCCGCCTCTATCCTACGCGACGCTGGGAGGGCGTCGTAAAGTAGCCACACCCCAATCGAAAAGAACCAGGCGCACGCATGAACCTTCGAGTTGGGCGACGGCTCGCCATTGCCCCGAATTTCCATCTTCGACTCACCTGGGCGGAGCGGTTGCGCATCGGGGACGGCACCCCGAACGGTGAGCCGTGCCTACCCTGGCGCGAGCCGACCGACGCCGAGCTGGCCCTGCTCGTTCTCGATGAGGCCGGGCCGCGTGATGCCCTGCGCGATTGTCTGTGTCTCTTTCAGATACCTGCCCATCTGCGCTCGGCATTCTGGCAGATCCTCGAGCAATTCGGCGAACTGCCCCCGGATCGGGCCGAGCGGTTCTTCCTCGAGGTGGGCGAGTTCCTCGACTTCAAGAACCTCCCGGTCCCGCCCCGCGCCGTTTGGGAGGTAACGGCAGGCAAGACGGTGTCTGCCGAATCGTCCGCCCTGCCGATCTGGGGCGCGATCAACCTCGGCGATGAGCCGACCTCCATTGCGTTCGTGAACCTTTCCGCCGACGAGACACGCGCCCTCTCGCTCGAGTCCGGCCCTGATGGGGGATCGTATCCATGCGTGCAGATGCGGCTCGAGCCTGGCGAGGGCTATCGTCTCCCCGCCGGCGGTGTCCCGCTGATCGGTCTCCCGAGCGACGAGCAACACCTCGACGTGATGCTGGTCATTCGCGAGGTGTTGCCAACTCAGCAGCCGGCTTACGCGGGAGTACCGTGACCTCATTCGCGTGACCGATATGCTGTAGCGCACCGTTCAGCTCGACTATTTTTCATTGCTCTCGTCGAGCCTCCGGTCGGAACACAACGGTTCCAGACGGACTCTTCAGATCCCAAACGCTGCGGAGATGGATCTCCACTCCTGGGCCAAGCCGGTCGAGAATGGCGTCCAGGGCGGTCGCATTCTCGCACAGGAACCAGTCCGAGGAGGTGCCCATCTTTGGGAAACGTACCTCGACCAAGATGGGCGGTTTCTCGTCGAACAGTTTCCCGATCGACGAGAGAATCGTTTTGGTGTCGGACAGGAATGAGGTACTCATCTTTGCTCTCCCTCGACGAGTTTGGCTGCCGCAGCCAGTTCCGGGGTAATGGTCTTGTTGAACCACTCATGGATCGGCACGCCACGGACCCGCAACACGAGTCGCCGCCACCACTACGGCTGGGCCTCGAGGTGGATGGCGTTCACTGCGGGATCGGGCGTTCCGCCGGGTGTCTGTACGAGTCGGAGTCGCAACCAGCGAAACACACTTACCGGGATCTTGACAACGCCCAGCTCGGCCTGCTTTCCAGCAGCATGTACTGCCTTGAGGATAACCTCAAGACCGATCTGTTCGACCGATCGGAACAACGACAGTCCGACTTCGCCGTCACGCAATCGAAATTCAGTTGGTTTCACTTTGCCTTTACGGACCACCACCACTCGGAGAACCCCTTCCTCGGGCACGCAACACCTCCACCTTCGGCTTCACAGGATTTGGCGGCTACAGACTCAAGAACCCGATCATGCGATCATTACTACGGTATCTTAGTCCACCGCAGAGAGGAAATCAGCCGCTCGAATTCTGACCACGATACCAGGTGGGTTGCCGAACGACCAAGCTCACCTGTCGGCGGGGCATCAGTGAACTACACGCTACGGAAAGCCTACATGCCCCGCCGGTCAGGTGCAGCGCCTGGGACGGCGTGCTTGATCTCCCGCACCTGCGGCTCGGCGCTGGACACTACGTCAACGATGTGGTTAAGGCACTTGACTCCCCAATGCCGCAGTAGCCCCGGATAGTCGGCGCTGGCGAACGTGGCCCGCGCGACATAGTCCAAGAAGTGCGACTTGGAGTACAGGCAGAACAACCGCCCCTTCCACACTTCTTCCCTGTCCAGCGTGCAGAACGACTCGTTGCGAACCGAGTACGACACATACGACGGCCACACCAATTCGAACGCACGGCAGGACGCATCAGACCCGATGGCCCTCGTGCCACTGATGACCTTGCCCGGCAAAATCTCGATGTCCTCGGGTGGGCCGTCGGACTTCGCCTCCTCGATGACCAGCCGCAGCGAGTTCTCCTCCGGCTCCCCGATCTCGCGGAGGAAGATCCATTTGCAGGCGTCTATCGATTCCGGCATCAGACGCCTCTCCGCCGCCGAGCCACTTATTATGTCTCGCTCTGCTGGATGATGCTACCCACGACCTTGCCCCCTGTCAACCCTCCTGTTACCCCACCCGCCATTTTCCCGAAAACAAACCAAGCGGCATAACTCGCTGCTGTTGTTCGCCTTGTAGCAGCGCCTCACAGTGCCCTCCTTCCGCCTTCGAGGCCGCCGTCGGCGAACCCACCGACTGGAACTAATAGCTGAACTTCCCGATCTCCACCTTGCCCCGGAACACCCAATAGATCGTCGCCGTGTACGTCAGCACGAACGGCAGCCCCAGCACGGCGAAGCCGAGCATGATCCCGAGCGACTTCTCCGACGAGGCGGAGTTGGCCACCGTCAGGCTGTACGCCGGATCCTCGGTCGAGACGATCATGTGCGGGACCAGCGTCGCCCCGAACGCGAACGTGAACGCGGCGATTGTGCAGGACGACGAGAGGAAGGCGTAGAACGGCTTGCCCAGGTGGATGGCGCGCGGGATGTTCGCGATCGCCAGCACGTTCAGGATCGGCATGATCCACAAGACCGGGTGGTCGTAATACTTGGCGATCGAGCGATCGACGTAGCGCAACGTCGCGATCGAGCAGAGGACGTAGTGGGCGAAGAAAAGGAGGAACGTCACCCACATCCAGCCGCGGATCCGCTCGCGGAGCGCGCCTTCGGTCTTCATGTACAGGTAGATCGAGCCGTGCATCGCGAAGGTGTAGACGGCGAAGATGCCGATCAGGATCGAGTAGGGGTTGAGCAGGTCGGCCACGTCGAGGGAGTGCGTCAGGTCGCCGTCGGGGCCGAGGGGGAGTCCCTGCATGCAGTTGCCGACGACGACGCCGAAGAGGAACGTCGCGGTCATGCTCGACAGGCTGAACGCCACGTCCCACGACTGCCGCCACCAGGGCCAGGGCTGCTTGCTGCGGAACTCCATCGACACGCCCCGGAAGATGAGGCAGCAGAGCAACAGCATGAAGCCGGTGTAGAACCCCGAGAAGGCGGCCGCATACGCCTTCGGGAAGGCGGCGAAGAGTGCCCCGCCGAAGACGACGAGCCAGACCTCGTTGCCGTCCCACAGGGGGCCGATGGAGTTCATGAAGACGCGGCGCTCGTTGTCGTCCCGCGCGAACAGGTGCAGGATGCCGACGCCCAGGTCGAAGCCGTCGAGGATGGCGTAGCCCGCCATGAGGACGCCGACGAGGGCGAACCAGATCAGTTGCAGCGTCGTGGGTTCCATCATTTCTCCTGACTGGCCGGGGTCGATTCGGTGCGGGTCAGCGACTTGCCGCCGGGTTGCTTCTCGGAGGCGGCGTCGAGCAGCTGGGTCGGCGTCGTCGTCGCGGGTGGGGGCAGCTCCGCCTCGTCGGGGCCGTGGACGATCTTGCTGTGCAAGACGTAGATCCAGACGATGAACAACATCAGGTAGACGAAGCTGAACATCAGGATGGACGACAACACCTGACCGGCGGTGACGACCTTCTTGCTCGACATGCCGACGCTCGTCCGCAGGCCGGGGCTGGCCCCGTCCGTCACCATGCGGGGGACGTCGCCCTCCCAGACGACCTCGGGGTAGACGATGAACGGCTGCCGTCCCGACTCGGCGGCGACCCAGCCCATCTGGTTGCCGATCAGCGGCGCGACGACGGCGAAGACGAAGACCCACAGCAGCCAGCGCTTGTCGAACAGCGACCCGCGATACCAGAAGAACAGCGAGGCGACCGTGAGCGCGATCAGGAATCCCGCCGCCGCGACCATCAGGTGATACGAGACGAAGGGGATCGTGATCGGCGGGCGGTCCTCCTCCTCGAACGCATCGAGGCCGGGGACGGAGTGACTAAAACTCTCGTGGAGCAGGAAGCTCCCGAAGCCGGGGAGGGCGATCTCGTAGTCGATGCGATTCTCCTTCGGGTTGGGGATGCCGAAGAGCGAGAGGTTCATCGTCCCCGTGTGGAAGTGCCCCTCGAGGGCGGCCATCTTCGCGGGCTGATTGTGTGCGACGGCCTTCGCCTGGGTGTGCCCGCTGATCCCCATGAGCAGGGTGCAGGCTCCGCCGAAGAGGAGGGCGATCGTGAAGCTGCGTTTCGCGAACTCGACGTGCCGGCCCTTCAGGATGTAGAACGCCGAGATGCTCGTCACGAAGAACGCCCCCTGGATGAAGCAGCCGAGCAGGACGTGCGTCAGGCGGTGCATGCTCGAGGGGTTGAAGAACATGGCCCAGAAGCTCACGATCTCCGCTCGACCGTTGACGATGACGTGCCCCGCCGGGGTCTGCATCCACGAGTTGGCGACGACGATCCAGACGGCAGAGAAGGCGCTTCCGAGCGCGACCATGAGCGTGGCGAAGAAGTGCATCCGCTTGGAAACACGATCCCAGCCGAACACCAGCACCGCGAGGAAGCCGGACTCGAGGAAGAAGGCGAAGATGCCCTCGGCGGCGAGGGCGCTGCCGAACACGTCGCCGACGTAGCGCGAGTAGGCGGCCCAGTTGGTGCCGAACTGGAACTCCATGACGATGCCGGTGGCGACGCCCATCGCGAAGTTGACGGCGAATATCTTCGACCAGACTCGCGTCATCGCGTGATAGCGGAGGTCGTCGGTGCGGAGGTACATGCCCTCCATGAAGACCATGATCGCCCCCAGCCCGATGGAGAGCGGCGGGAAGAGGTAGTGGAACATGATCGTCAGGGCGAACTGGATGCGCGACAGG
>JANXSH010000540.1 GCA_025356615.1 Planctomycetia bacterium
GGGAAGCGGACGACCTCCGCCTTATCGAGTGGCTTGCCGCGCGGTACAACGAACGGCGGCCGCTCGGTGAAGATCCGCGCGAAGCGTGGCAGGTAGATACTCATGACGCGAAAGTGGATGATGCCCCAGAAGCTGAGGAGGATCAGCAGCGGCAACCCCATCAGGGCCAGTCCGAGCCAGAACAGAATCACGTGGTGGTCCCCTGGGTAGTGTCCAAATTGCGCAAACCTCAAACCTTACTGACGATCAGCGACACATTCTGCCCGCCGAAGCCGAAACTGTTACTCAAGGCGTGGGTGACGGCGTGCTGACGCGCCTGGTTGGGCACATAATCCAGGTCGCATTCGGGGTCGGGCGTGTCGTAGTTGATCGTGGGCGGCAGCCAGCCGCGATGTAGCACCTCGACGCAGGTGATGAGTTCCACGACCCCCGCCGCCGCGATCAGGTGGCCCAGCATACTCTTGCTCGACGACACCGGGATCTTGTAGGCCCGCTCGCCGAAGACCTTCTTGATGGCGAGCGTCTCGATGGAGTCGTTGACGTGGGTGCTGGTGCCGTGGGCGTTGATGTAGCCGATCTGCTCGCGGGAAAGGCCGCTGTCTCTCAGGGCGTCTTCGAGGCAGGCGATTGCGCCTCGGCCCGTCTCGTGGCTGTCGGTGACGCGGAAGGCGTCGGCGGTCGAGCCGTAGCCGGTCATCTCGGCGTAGATCTTCGCGCCGCGCGCCTTGGCGTGTTCGAGTTCCTCCAAAATGACCATGCCCGCGCCCTCGCCGAGGACGAAGCCGTCGCGGTTCAGCTCGAAGGGGCGGGACGCCTGCTTCGGGGCGTCGTTCCGCGTGGAGAGGGCCGTCAACAGGTTGAAGCCGGTCACGCCGAACGGGTGGATCATGCTGTGCGCGCCTCCGGCGAGCATCACGTCGGCCTGGTTCTGGCGGATCATGTCCACCGCCTCGCCGACGGCCTGGCTGGAGGCCGCGCAGGCGGTCAGGCAGGTGAAGTTCGGGCCGTCCAACTCGAAGTGGGCCGCCAGGTGCGCCCCGGTCATGTGCAACTCTTGCTCGGCCTCGCGCTCGGCGTGGAAGTTCTCCATGCTCAGGCGATTGAACATCGCGTAGTCGAGCGATCGGCCTTCGGGGGTGTACGCCTGGGCGATGTTCCACAAGAGGGCGTGGAAGTCCTGCACGCCCTCGCCGCTCCCGAGGTAGACGCCGAACCGCGTGCGATCGACCTTCTCGTCCCCGTAGAGGCCCGCGTCGATGAGCGCCTGCTTGGTGGCGGCGGCGGCGAATCGGCTGTTGAGGCCCGAGTGTGCCCAACGATCGGTGACTTCGAGATGATCCGCCAGGTCGAAGTCCTTGACCTGGGCGGCGAACGTGGTCGGGAACTTGCTGGCGTCGAAGTGCGTGATCCGATCGACCCCGCTGGTGCCCGCCAACTGGGCGTCCATCATGCTTCCGACGCTGTGACCCAGCGGGGTGATGGCACCCATGCCGGTGATGACGACTCGACGACGATTATTCATTTCTCACTCGGAATTAAAAATTATCCACAGATGAACACAGATGAGACCAATTCATGAATTCATTCTTCGCAATTATCTGTGTTCATCCGTGTTCATCTGTGGATAAATTGCCTTTTCTCATTGCCAGCGACGGATGACGACGGCGGCACACTGGCCCATCGGGGTGAAGCCGACCTTGAGCGCGTAAGGTTTGCGGACCTCGCGCGGGTCGCCGGTGTGGACGGCGATGGGGCAGGCGGGGTCGGGGTCTTCGTGGTTGATCGTCGCGGGCAGGACGCCCTTGACCAGGGCGAGGAAGCTCATGGCGAGTTCGGTCGAGCCGCTCGCGGCCCCGAGGTTGCCCAGGTAGCCCTTGGCGGCGAAGACCGGGACGCGGGTGCCAACCACTTCGGCGAGGCCAGCGGCCTCCCAGGTGTCCTCTTTCAGGCCGCCGAGTCCGTGGGCGTTGACGTGGTCGAGGTCGTCGGCGGTGATGTTCGCTTGGGCCAGCGCGGCCCGACAGGCGCGGGCCAATCCTTTGCCATCCAACTTGCGGTCGAACGCGGCCCCGAAGCCGACCAACTCGGCGAGGATCTCCGCGCCGCGCCTCTTCGCGTGCTCGAGTTCCTCGACGACGAGGACCGTCGAGCCTTCGCCGACGACGGAGCCGTCTCGGCCCCTGTCGAACGGTCGGCACGCCTTCTCCGGCTCGTCGTTTCGCCGGGACAGGTTGGCGAACAGGCTCAGGCGGACCATGCTGAGCGGATTGACCTTGCTCTCGCAGCCGCCGACGAGGAAGAAGTCCGCCGCGTCCCGCCGGATGATACGGTCTGCCTCGCCCAGCGCGAGCAGGCTGGCGGCGTCGCTCTCGGTGATCGAGTTGTTCGGCCCCTGGGCGTTGTGCAGGATCGAAATATGACAGGCCGGCATGTTCGGCAGGTACTTGAGCATCCATAGCGGTTGGATGACGCCTAGGCCATGCTCGCCCCACTTGACGAGGTCGATCGTCGCGGGCCGACAGTTCACGCTCACGGCGGCGGCGTCGGTCAACTCGGGCAGCTCGCTGGCGATCAGCCCCGCGCCGAACTCGACGCCGAACCGCGTCGGGTCGAGCTTGGTCTTGTCCACCTTGCCCTGGTCGATCGCGGCCTGGGCGGCGGCGACCGCCAACTGGATCGGCCGGGCCATCATCTTGAGGCTGCGCCGCTGGGTCTTCTCGACATACCCCATCGCGTCGAAGTCGGGGATCTCGGCTGCGATTCGGCTGGCGATGTGCGTCGGGTCGATCGCACGCAGGGGCCGGACGGCGCTCTTGCCGCTCATCAGGCTCTGCCAGAACGAGTCCACGTCGCGCCCCAGCGGCGTGATGAGACCTAGACCCGTGATGACGACCCGCCTCGGAGATATCATGTTTCGCCTGACGCCCGGCCGGTTCGCCTGAAAGGACAGGCTCCCGTGGTCGTCCCTCTTTGTGAGATAGGATTCACACCCGCGAGCCTTCCTTGCCCGCCCATGCTCGATCAGGTTTCAGATGTCGCCGGGGTCGCCGTCTTGGCCGCCCCGGTGAGCTTGGCGACGAGATTCTTCATCTCGCCGCCGAACACGAAATTCTGGTCGCCGAAGATCGCCTTGGAACGATTCTGGTCCAGGTGGGCGAAGAAGATTTCGATCTCCGCCGTCACCTGGCCCTCGACGAGGACACGCCCCTCGACGGACGCACCCTCGGGCCGCATATGCACGATGGTCGCCTCGTAAGTCAGCGTCTCCCCCGCGATCATCTCGCGGTGGAAGACCGCTTTGGGCACCTTGGCGAGGACGACCTTCTCGCGGAACTGATTGACCTCCCCGACCAGGATCCCGCCCGTCTGCGCCATCCCCTCGAGGATGAGCGCCGCCGGCACCACCGGGTAGCCGGGGAAGTGTTCCGCGAAGTGGTCCTCCGCCATGCTAGTGTACTTCACCGCGCGGGCGAATTTGCCACTTTGGAACTCCTCGAATCGGTCGATCCAGATCCAGCGCATCCTCGCTCCTTCGTCGCTAGTGTTCAGTTTTCAGTGTTCAGTTTTCAGCCAGGTCGGTGATCGGGGGCGCGTGTCCTCTCATGCCGTCTTCACTGAAAACTGAAAACTGAAAACTGAACACTCACGCAGCCTTCGCCTTCAACTTGCCCTGAATGTACCGCGTGATCAGATCGACCGTGAACAGGTCGCTGAGCTTGCTGAGGTCCGGGTTCTTCTCGAACTGGTTCAGGTCGGCGAACGGCATGCGCTCGCGGAGTTCGGCCAGCCCCTTGGTCGTCACCTTGCCGTTGGCGACGAAATCGTGTTCGCCTTGGAAGATCGACTCGGGGAACAGTTCGCCGCGCGGGATCTTGATCCCGAACTCGCGCTCGAGGCGGAACACGATGTCGAGGAAATCGATCGACTCCGCGCCGAGGTCGCCCTGAAGCGTGGAGGTCAACTTGACATCTTCTTCGTCCACGTTGAGCGCCTCGACCAGGGTCGCGGACACTTTGTTAAAGATTTCGTCCTGGGTAGGCATAGCCCTAGGGTCTCCTCGAAGGTAATCACTCGTATCATCTAGCCCCCGGCCCGGTCCACAGGGCCTCACAGTATGAGGGGCAATCTCTCGAACTCTCGTCAACCCGCGCCGATGGCACCCAAACTCAGGCCGCCATCGACGGTAATCACCTGCCCGGTGATGTACGAACTCTCGTCGGAGGCCAGGAAGACGGCGACTTTCGCGATGTCCTCCGGCGTGCCGATCCGCTTCATGGGGATCATCTTCTTTATCATGTCCCCCGCCTTGTTTCGGACGACGGCACTCATGTCCGTCTCGATGAACCCTGGGGCGATCGCGTTGACGGTGATGCCGCGCCCGGCGATCTCGACCGCCAGCGCCCGCGTGAAGGAGTTGATCGCCCCCTTGCTCGCCGCGTAGTTCGTCTGGCCGGGGTTCACGAACGTCGCCGCCACGCTCGACACGTTGATGATCCGCCCCGAGCGCTTTCGCACCATCGGGAAGGCCACCGCCTTACAGAAATTATAGGTGCCCCCGAGGTTGGTTTGTAGGACGATATTCCAGTCGGCCGGCTCCATGCGGATGAACAGGTCGTCCTTGATGACGCCCGCGTTGTTCACGAGGATGTCGATCGGCCCCAACTCCTCCTCGACCTTCTTGACGCACGCCTCGACGGCGGCATAATCGACCACGTCGCACTGGTACGCTTTGGCCGTCCCGCCCGCCGCGCCCACGGCGGCGATCAACTCCTCGGCCGCCGCTTGACTGCCGCGATAGACGACGCCGACCTTGGCACCCTCGGCCGCGAGGGCCAAGACGATGCCGCGCCCGATGCCACGACTTCCACCGGTGACGATGGCGACCTTGTCCTTCAGCCGCATGGTTTGCCTTCCTATCACTTGCTGTTCTTGCCCGCATGCACGCCGCCGGGCAGTCCGCACAGCAGCCGCCCCTGTTGCCGCATCTTCGCGACGATGTCCGCGTCTACTTCCGCGAAAGCCGGGTCACGATCCGCCAATCGATAGGATGCCAGCACGAAGCGCGCCGTTACCGTCGATTGCCCATCCATCTCACCTTTTCCCTTGAACGAGGCCAGCCCTTCCGAACGCTCGACCAGCTCGACGCTGATGTTCATCCGCCGCCCCGGCTCCATGAACGTCCCGTACTTGATGTTCTTCACCTCGCGTAGCACGACGACACTGTGGCGATAGTCCTCGGACAACCTCAACAACCAGGCTCCCGCCTCGACGAGCGTCTGGAGCATCAATACCCCAGGCATGACCGGGAACGACGGAAAGTGATCCGCCAAGTATTCCTCGCCGAGCGTCAGGTTCTTGGTCGCCCGAAGCGTCTGCCCCGGACGAACCTCGATGATCCGGTCGATCAGGTGAAATCGCATGCCCCTCACTCCCGTCGGTCGTCTGCAACTCCAGCAGGGCAACTAAAAGGGAGAAGTATAGTTTCCCCCTCTTTTGCCGACAACCCCGAACGCCCTCATGGCAGTCGAGCAACGGCAGAGTCCATGATTGGCAAATTGGCGATATTTAGCAATCTGAGACGATTGGGCTATTTAGTATATATGTATGGAATGGGTATCGTAGATGGAATAGCTATCCTGAAATGATTGCGTGGCACAATCGGAAGAAGTCGCCCTATCGGGAGACTGTTTAGCCGCAATACCGTTGCACGATGGGTGCTGTATCGGTGGTATTTACCCCGAAGGGGTTGTATCTCCTAGCCCAGGGTCGCGAGCGCAGCGAGCGCACCCTGGGTACGCCGACAGCGCCGTACAACCACATATCCTCGCATGGTCCCACCCGGAATGAGTCGTTCGAGACGCTACCTCGCCCCCCAGGGTGCGCTCGCTGCGCTGGCGACCCTGGGCTAGGAGATACAACCCCTTCGGGGTAAATACCACCTCGAGAAAACTTCACAATTCGATTCATCTGCCATTGTAGAGATTCGATGAAGGGCGTAGCCTACACATCGTTCCGCCGCGATTATTTTGGTGACTGGGCGACACCGGGGTAGTTGCTGGCGGAACATTTTGCGCGCCTTGCTCCCATTTCCCCTCCCCTCCGGCATCTTCTTCTCCCTCGTAGAAGCCGCGTAAACCCCCTCTTGACATACCTAGACGATTCGTCTATCCTCCTCTCCTAGACATCTTGTCTACATGAGGAGGTATCCCGCATGACTCGTCCCCCCGAGGACGTTCCCGAGTCCGAACTCGCCGTCCTGCATGTGTTGTGGCGACAGGACGGGGCGACTCGACGCCAGATCGTCGATAGGCTGTACCCGCGCGGCGAGCCAGCGGACTTCACGACGGTCCAAAAGCTACTCGAACGCCTCGAGAAACGCGGCCTCGTCCGCCGAGGAGGCAGTGAACGCCAGAGGACGTACAGCGCGACGCGCAGCCGGGACGAGCTGCTCAGTCGCCGGCTCGAGGATCTGGCCGATCGACTCGGCGGCGGGTCGCTCATGCCGTTGGTGCTCAACCTCGTCAAGACCCGGCCCTTGACGGCGGGAGAACTGGACGAGTTGCGCGCCTTCGTCCGCGAGCAAGGCACCTCCGGGGAGTGAACCGCCATGCTGTATTTGCTGCATCTGGGACTGAGCAACGCGGTCGTCGCGGGCCTGATCGCAGTGGTGGCGGCCGTCGTCACCTGGCGCGCGAGGGGTCGGCCCGCGCTGGCGTGTGGGTTGTGGTCAATGGTCCTGCTCAAGCTGCTCACGCCGCCCTTCGTGAGCGTGTCGTTGTCCTGGCCCGCGCCCTTGCCCGAACCGGAGCAAGAGGCCGAGCCGATCGCGCAAGAGTGGTGCCCCGCGCAGGGTGTGGGGCACTTCGCCGAGGTCGTCGAGGGAGACGAGATTCCGCCGACGGTGTCCGAAACGCCGATCGACTGGTCAGCGATCGTGGCGGGAGCGTGGATCGCCGGCAGCCTCGCCTTCGCGGCCCTGTCGGCGTGGCGAATCAGGCGGCTCGTGTGCTGGCTGCGTCGGCTCGACGAGGCACCGGCGGCATGGCAGGCGCGCGTCGATCGTCTCGCGGATCGGCTCGGGCTGCGGCGCTCCCCGCGCTTGCTGATCGCGCCGCACGCCGCCGTCCCGCCGCTGGTCGTGGGGCTGGGCGGACGGGCGGCGCTGGTGTTCCCGCTGGAACTGTGGCACCGCCTCGAGGAGCCGCAGCGCGACGCGGTGTTGCTGCACGAGTTGGCGCACCTGCGGCGCGGCGACCATCGCGTCCGCCTGTTGGAACTCGCGGCCCTGACGCTGTACTGGTGGTTCCCGCTCGCCTGGTGGGCGAGCCGTCGGCTGCGTCAGGCCGAGGAGGAGTGTTGTGACGCCTGGGTGGTGTGGGTCGCGCCGGATGCCCGGCCCGCGTATGCGTCCGCCCTGGTCGAGACGGTGGCGTTCCTGTCGGGCCGGCCCCTCGCGCTGCCTATCGGCGCGAGCGGGGTCGGCCCTGTGGTGGCTCTAAAAAGGAGACTCTCCGTGATTTTGCAAGAACAGACTCCGCGCGGCCTGTCGCGCCTCGGCTGGGCGCTGGTGCTCGCCGGCCTGGCCCTCATGCCGCTCATGCCGACGCTGGCCCGGAGCCAGCCGAAGGCGGAGCAAAAGGGCGAGTCGGCCCCGCTGACGATGCCCGGCCTGCTCTCGATGAAGTCGTGCATCCAATGCCATGCAGCGCCGAAGGCGGCCCAAGTCCTGAACGAGGATCTGCACGCTGTCGTCATTCGCCTTTCCGACGCGCTTCGGAAGCAGCGCGACGTGGCGGAGAAGACGGAGAGGGAGTTGAAGGAGGCGCTGGAGAAGTTCGAGAAGGCGCTGGAGAAGCCGAAGGCGAACAAAGCGGCGACGGAGCAGGAGAGGCTGGACCGTGAAGTGAAGCGGCTACAGAGGATGGTCGAGGATCTGAAGCGGGAGTTGGAGGGGAAGCGTGAGAAGCCGAAGAAAGAGGAGGAAGTGAGTGCCGAAAATGGCCCCCCGCACTTCGTGCGAGAACGGACTATCGAACTCCCCTACCACCTGAACGAGTCGGTTCAGATGAAGTCTCTCACGGTGCTCGTGCGGAAGGGCACCGAGAAGAAGTGGGAGATGGTCGGTCGATCGAACAAAAGGAAGGGGGCGATCTCGTATACGGCCCCTGGCGATGGGGCGTACCATTTCATCGTCCGCGTAAAAGGGCACGAAGATGACCTGCCCGAACGCGACTGGAAGCCGGCGGTCAGCGTCGTGGTGGACACCACCAAACCCGTCATCCAGGCCAAGCTCGACGATATCGGGGACGGCTCGGTCGCCCTGAACTGGTCGATCAAGGAGGCCCACCCGGACCTCACCACGCTCCGCTCCGAATATCGCCTGGAAGGGGAGCAGGGATGGCGGAAGTTCGTCGTCTCCCCGTCGCTCGACGGAAGGGAGAAGCTCGCGAATTTCGGCAAGATCGCCGAGGTTCGGCTGCGGGTGAAGGACAAGGCGGGCAATGAGGGGGAGACGGTTGTGAAGCGCGAGGCGCAGTGAGGCGACTCCCCAAACCCAGGGATTGCCCCCCTTGGGCATCGGTGTGTCTCCACTTCGCCCTAAACTGCCTCCCCCAGCCCCAGGAGCAGGTGCCGGGCCGAGCCGGGGCGCGACAGCCCCTCGACCCCGCCCCCGGCGGCGGCGAGCTCGGGGAACGCCTCGGCGGTGCGCCGCGCCTGCCCCTCGAGGACGACGGCCGCGGCCCGCGCCCGGCGGGCGAACACCGAGTGGAACGCGATCGCCAGCGCGACGAGCAGGACGGTGCCGGTCGTGAAGCCGAACAGTAAGGCGTCGGCCATCGAGGACCGTTGCTCGCGCAAATAGTACGCCTCGGAAATCTTAGTGCCGGACGCGAGGTGGTATTCGAGGTTCCCCTGATCGGTAAGGCCGGTCGCATAGGGTCGCATCTGGGAATGGCTCAGGAGACCCGTCCCAGCGCCGATCGGCCCGGCGAGTACGAAGGCGAAGCCGGCGCTGAGGAGGAACCGCGAGCGATACCAAGACCCGACACCCAGCAGGAGGGCGATGGCGACGACGACGCCGGCCCCGACTCCGACGCCGCAGACGCCGGCCGTCTGGTCGGCGTGGCGACGATGGATGATCAGGGTGGATTCGTCGAGTTCGGTCCCGCGAGCACCATAAAACTCGGTGACGTGCGACCCCTCGCTATCGTAGGTGTTGAAGTTCTGCGGCGCGGTGATCATGTAGGCGTACAGCCCGACGCCGACGCCAGCCGGGATGCCGAAGAGCAGCCCGAGGATGATCGCGATCGGCCAGGGGACGGTCTTGCGCGTCCCGTGGGCGTGGAGGTTCTGCTGCTCGCGGCGCAGCTCGCGAAGGTACTCGACCGCGACCACCTTCCGCGCGGGGTCGATCGTGACGAAATGGCGGGGTGGAGGGGATACGGCGGGATTCATCGGGGGAGGCGGATCGACGGCGAGGCCCATCTTGCGGGCGATCTGCTCGACGAGGGCGCGGTCGTGAAGGATGCCGATGCCGCCCCATCCGGCGACGATGGAGGGGAACTCACGTTCCAGCGACACGACGGCGGTTTGGACGCGATCTCGGGCGACCTTCTGGCGGCCCAGGAAGACGAGGGTCGAAATGCCAGCGACCATACTGCCGAAGAAGACGCTCAGGCCGAGACCCCCGCTGCCCCGCATCCCTTCGGTGCTGCCGACGCTGAGGAGAACGAGAGCCACGGCGATCCCAGGGCCGAGGATGAATCTCTTCTTATCCTTCAGGGAGAAGTCGCCGTGGTAGGCGTCGAGCAACTCCTTGACCATGTTCACCAGCAGAGACTCGCGCAACTCGTTGCCAGGGGCGACCGGGACGGCGCTGAGAGGAGGCGTCAGGGGCAGCGGCGGGGCGCTGGTAGGCGGAGCGATGGCCACTTCGCCGACACCCCGCATCATCTGGAGCAACTCCCCGGCGTGCTTGGGGCGCTCGTCGAAGTAGCCGACGCAGGCGTCGATGAGGGCGATGTGCGGCTGCGGAACCTTGTAGCGAAGTGCCAACTCCTTGGCCCAGCCGGGGTGCATTTCGCGCGACACGTCGCCGACGAGGAGTTGATACCACATGACGCCCAGGCTGTAGAGATCATGGCGCGGGTCGGGCGGCAGGCCGCGCCGCTGCTCGGGGGCCATGTACAACGGCGTCCCCGCGCCGCGAAAGAGGCTCGCCTGGTCGGCGAGACTCAGTTGGTCCACCGTCGTCGCGCCGATCCGGCTGACCTGCGCGGCCCGCGCGGCGTTGACGCCGCCGAGGCCGAAGTCGGCGAGCTTGACGACCCCGCCCTCGACGAGGACGTTCGCGGGCTTGAGGTCGCGGTGGACGAGGCCGTTGTCGTGGGCGAACGCCAGCGCCTCGGCGACCTGCGCGATGAGGGCGAATATCTCGCCCGCGTCGATCGGCCGGCCGAGTTTCTCGTGG
>JANXSH010000541.1 GCA_025356615.1 Planctomycetia bacterium
CCAGGGCAACGCCCTGGGTGTTGAGCCTCGGGCGTCGAATATCGCCCTTCTCCTTGTGTCTCGTCGCGTCCCACGTCCCCAGGGCGTTGCCCTGGGCTTCGACATGCGACCCCGTTGGGGTCAACACAATCCCTATCCTTCCCTCTGGAAGAGTCATCACTCGGAGTCTCTAGACCATGTCCACTCTCCAGGGTAAGGTCGCTATCATCACCGGGGCCAGCCGGGGCATCGGCCGCGCCATCGCCTTGGGGCTGGCGAAGGCCGGGTGTCATGTCGTCGTCGCGGCCAAGAGTGTCACCTCCTCGGACAAACTGCCCGGCTCCGTTTTCAGCGTGGCGGCGGAGGTCGAAGCGCTGGGGGCGCGGGCGCTCGCCGTCCCGTGCGACCTGCGCGACGAGTCGCAAATCGAGGCACTCGCCGCGCGCACGTTGGAACACTTTGGCCGGATCGACATCCTCGTCAACAACGCCGGGGCGCTGTGGTGGAAGCCGTTGGTAGACACGCCGGCGAGGCGATTCGACCTCGTCATGGGCGTCAACGCGCGGGCGGCATTCCTGTGTTCTCGGGTGGCCATTCCCTCCATGAGGGAACGCCGTTGGGGGCACATCATCAACATGAGTCCGCCGATGGACCTGTCGCTGGTGCCCGGTCGGATCGCCTACGCCATCAGCAAGCTTGGCATGACGATGCTGACGCTCGGCCTCGCCGAGGAACTGCGCGGCGACCACATCGCCGTCAACAGCCTCTGGCCGGTGACGGTCATCGAGAGTCAGGCCAGCATCAACCACCAGCTCGGCACCCCGGAGACGTGGCGCAAGCCGGACATCCTCGTCGATTGCGTGCTGCACCTGGTGAGCAAGGATCCGTCGGCCATCACAGGGCAAGCGCTCCTCGACGAGGACTTCCTACGAGCCGAGGGCGTGACGGACTTCTCGGGCTATGCGTGCGTGCCGGGGACGGAGCCGGGCCGGATCGCGTGGGGTAAGTTGGGTTAGGTGATGCGATCGGGTGATTCCAAATGGGAGAGGGTGACACCCCCCTCTTGGCGGAGAGATGACGGTTTATCGCCGAGACCCAACGCTCCACACTTTTGCCGTTTTGTCCCACGCCCCGCTGACGATGCGCCGGCCGTCGGGACTCCATGCGACGCCCCAAACCTGTGCCGTGTGTCCCTCCAGGGTGATCTTTCCCTGGCCCGTCTCGGCGTCCCACACTTTGACCGTTCGATCGTAGCTCACGCTGGCGAGGCGCTTGCCGTCGGGACTCCACGCCACGCCGGTGACTTCGTCGCCGTGGCCGCTGAGGACGAGCTTCCCCTTGCCGGCCGCGGCGTTCCATACGCGCAACGTCTTGTCAGCGCTCGCCGAGGCGATACTGACTCCGTCAGGGGACCACTGGACACAATTGACCGCACCCGCGTGGCCCTGGAGCGAGAAGGACACCTTTCGTGTTTCGGGATCCCACACCAACACCGTATGGTCCGATCCGCCCGAGGCGATGCGTTTGCCATCAGGACTCCACGACACGCAAGCGACGTGGTTCGCGTGATTTTGGAAGGTGTGGGTCACTTTGCCGGTGAGGACATCCCAAATTTTGACAGTCGTTTCCCAACCCCCCGAGACGATTTGCTTGCCATCGGGACTGAAGGCCACGCAAGTGGGCGTGCCTGGATGGCAAGCGAGGGTGATCTCTAGTTTACCCGTATGGGCATCCCAGATTTTGAGCTTACCATCCTGACTGGCGCTCACGATACGTCGCCCATCGGCGCTCACTGCCAATCCGACGATTCGGCCCGTGTGTCCTTCGAGAAGGTATAATCGGCATCCCGTCTCGGCATCCCAAATTTTGATCGTGTTGTCGAAACTCCCTGTCACGATGCGTTTGCTATCGGGAGTGAAGGCCACGCAATATACTGCGTTGGTATGGCCGGTGAGATTCAGATCCTCCTGCCCCGTCTTGGCGTCCCAAACCTTCATCGGCGCGTCCTGGCCCCCGCTGACGATGTGTCGGCCGTCGGCGGAGACCGCCACTCCCAGGACTTCGTCCGGCTTCAGGAAGTTGCGTCGCCCCCCGACATGAAGCTCGACCGGTTGCCCTCTGAAGCAGATGAGTTCGAGTCCCGTCTTCGTATCCCAAACCCGCACGGCCCCGTCCGCGCCGCCGCTCACGATCCGTTGCCCGTCGGCACTCATCGCCACACGATGGATTGGACCGACGTGCCCGTTGAAGGAGATTTTTTCCTGTCCCGTCTCGCCGTCCCAAACCGTCACGACGTTCTGGACACACCCGGCGAGGAGCTTGCCGTCCGCGCTCATCGCCATGCCGGAGATGCCCGGCGTGCGAACGTCGAAAGTCGCGAAGGCCTGCGCCTTGTCGCCGTCCCAAATTGTCATCGCGCCCGAGTTGCTGGCGGCGGCGACGATCCGTTTGCCGTCGGCGCTCATCGCCACATGGCCGACCGGGAAGGTGTTCCCCTCCCGTTCGGCCATCGGCTTCCCCGTCTCGGCGTCCCAGAGTCGGACGGTCTTGTCCCAACTTCCCGAAACGAATCGCCTGCCGTCCGCGCTGATCGCCACGGAAGTGACTCGGTCGGCGTGGCCGTCGAACGAGAACAATTCCTTACCCGTCTCGCCGTCCCACAATTTCACCTCGCCCGGCCGGTTGACCGAGCCGGCCCCGCTGACGATTCGTCGCCCGTCGGCGCTGATCGCCAGGCCGAAGATGCGTTGGGCGTGCCCCTTCATCGAGAACTTCGCCCGCCCCGTTCGGGCGTCCCAAACTCTGATGAGTTTGTCGTTCCCGGCGCTCGCGATCCACTGGCCGTCCGCACTCATGGCGAGGGGGCCGCAGGTGCCCTCGGTGAGCGAGAACAACGGGTCGCGGCGGACACACAAGGCGTGAACGAACCGCTCCTCCCACGTCGTGCGGAACTCCGGCTCCGATTCGGCGAGGAGGGAGCGCGCGCGAACGATGTCGGAGCGTTCCCACGCCTGGAGGGATAGCATCAGTCGCATGGCGTGTCGCGACCGCTTCAGCAAGTTTTCGTTGGTTTGGGCCTTCTCCCTCGCCGTGCGTTCTTTGCCGGCCTCGTCGATCGCTTTCGCGGCCTCCGCGTCGGCTCGGCTCGTTTCGCGTCGGGCGTCGATGGACGAATCCTCGGCGTCTTTGGCTTTGGTCTCGGCGAGGTCGGCCTGTCCCAGGGCGTAGACGGCCAACCCCAGCGCGACGCCCGCCCCGAGGAGCAACGCCAGTGCCGTCGTCGCCGTCAGGCCGGCCACCGCCGGGTTGCGACGAACCCACTTGGCGGCGCGCTCCAGAGTCCCCACCGGGCGGGCGTGAATCGCTTCGCCGCGCAGGAAACGGGCCAGGTCGTCGGCCAGTGCTCCCGCCGAGGGATAGCGACTCGCCGGTGCCTTCTCCAGACACTTCGAACAGATCGTCTCCAGGTCGCGCGGCGTCCCGTTGATGAGCCGGCTGATGGGGATGGGTTCCTCCTTGATGACCTGGGCGATGGTGTCGAAGGCCGACGAGGACTTGAACGGGGGCCGCCCGGTGAGACAGTCGTAGAGGATGGCCCCCAGGGCGTAGATGTCTGCGGCGGGGCCGACCTCCTTCTTGCCCTCCGCTTGCTCGGGAGCCATGTACGAGGGCGTCCCCATGATGGCCCCCGTGAGCGTCAGCCCTTGTTCGTCCAGCCGTTTGGCCAGGCCGAAGTCGGTGATCTTGGGTACGCCTGCGGCGGTGAGTAGCACGTTGGCGGGCTTCAGGTCGCGGTGAACCACCCCTTTATCGTGAGCCGACTGGATGGCGCGGGCCAATTTCTCGACGAGCGCCGCCGCCTCGTTCGGCGGGATCGGCGTGCCGTTCAGTTTTCGGTCCAGCCCTCCCGCCTCGCAGAGTTCGAGAGAGAAGAACGGCCTGCCCCGATGTTCGCCGACCTCGAAGACCTGCACCACGTTGGGATGTTGGACGTGAGCGACCGCCTCGGCCTCGGTGCGAAACCGGGCCAGATCCTCGTCCGAGGCGTGCGTGCCGGAGAGGATCATCTTGAGGGCCACGAGGCGGTTGGCCTTCACCTGCCTGGCCCTATAGACGACTCCCATGCCGCCGCGCCCCAGTTCCTCGAGCAGCTCGTAGCCGGGCACATCCTCCACCCGCGCGAGGACCGAAGAGGGACCGATGGGTGCAGGACTGTCGGCCCGTCGGCGATTCGCCACGGTCAGCGGCTCGGGAGTAATGAATTCGCTCGGCAGAACGGGTCGCCTTCCCTCTAGGTCACGAGAGGGGAGTTCTGTGATGTACGAGTCGTCTGGCAAGGGTCGTCTCCTGGGTACGGCAGACTCATTCGTGCAACCCTAGCATCCCGACGGGCCGGGGGCAAACGCATAGAACGACGAGAGTACCAATCACCGTCCCGAGAGGAGTCTTTCCATGCCCCGCACCCCGCGCCCCGAGCTGATGGCCCTGCTCGCCGACGTGAAACAGAACCCCGACGACCTGACGCCGTGGCTCGTCCTGTGCGATTGGCTCGAGGATCAAGACGACGAGGCCGAACGCGCACGCGGCGAGTATTGCCGGCTCTGCTTCGACAAACTCGGCACGAAGACGTATGCGTCGGACTGGGAGCGGGGGGAGAGGCGTCGGCACCTGTACCGGACGTACCACGAGGCGTGGCTGGGGCCGATCGAACTGTTGCGGCCGGAGATCAAGAAGGGGCTGTTGACGATCCGGAGCGACACCCTGTTCGACTACGCAGCGGCGCTGGAGGCCGACCCGGAGGCGTGGGCCTGGGTGGGGACGTTGGAGATCAAGCATGGGATCGCGGAGTTGTTTTCACCCGAGTTCGGCCTGGGCTGGACCGTGGCAGGGTTGCACACGCTCCACGTCATCTCCCTGTTGAGCGATCGCGAGGTCGGCGTCCTCGCCTCGTGCCCGGCCCTGCGATGTGTAAAGGTGCTGAAAATTCGATTATCCGAGTTGAAACCGAATCTGGCTCGATGCCTCATCGAGTCGCCCAATCTGACCGGGATTCGGCTGCTCCAGATCGAATGCTGGCACCCCCGACAACTTCGCACGAGCGAGAGCGAACGAGCCGAGGCCGAAGAACGACTCGTCGAGGCGTTCGGGGATCGATTGAAGATCGTGGGGAGAGCCGCGTATACCGACGAAGACTACTGAGGGAGGTGAGCCGGGACAACGATCCGACCCACCTCCTTCACTGGACACCGACTCCCCTTGCCTTCGCTCCGCTCGCTTTGCTATGAATACGATGGTCCGATGATTCCTTCCACGGAGCCTTGCCTAGAACCAACGAACCACTTCCACCGCATCGAGGGGCGCTGCGACGAGACGCACGGGCGTTTCTGCCAGGCTCGCTGGGGTGGATTACCACTGTGCAACGGCGCCCGTTCATCGTTAAGGAGACTTTGAACGTGAACGCCGTTGCTCAAAAGCCTGCCACTTTCACCGACTACCACGTCGCCGACCTCTCGCTCGCCCCCTGGGGCCGCCGCGAGATCGCCATCGCCGAGACCGAGATGCCCGGCCTCATGGCCATCCGCGAGGAGTATGCCGCGCGCCAGCCCCTGAAGGGGGCGCGCATCACCGGCTCGCTCCACATGACCATCCAGACGGCCGTCCTGATCGAGACGCTCCAGGCCCTCGGTGCCGAGGTCCGCTGGGCCTCGTGCAACATCTTCTCGACCCAGGATCATGCCGCTGCCGCCATCGCCGCTGTCGGTGTTCCCGTTTTCGCCTACAAGGGTGAGTCCCTCATCGAGTATTGGGAATACTCCCACAAGATTTTCGAGTGGGCCGACGGCGGGCACTCGAACATGATCCTCGACGACGGCGGGGACGCGACCCTGCTGCTCCACCTCGGTGCCCGTGCCGAGGCGGACATCCACGTCCTCGACAAGCCCACCAGTGAGGAGGAGCGCGTCCTCTACGCCGCCATCAAGAAGCGGGTCGCGTCGCAGCCCGGCTGGTACTCCGAACGCCTCGCCGCCGTCAAGGGCGTCACCGAGGAGACCACCACCGGCGTCCACCGCCTCTACCAGATGCACAAGCGCGGCGACCTGAAGTTCCCCGCCATCAACGTCAACGACTCGGTCACCAAGTCCAAGTTCGACAACCTGTACGGGTGCCGCGAGTCGCTGGTGGACGCCATCAAGCGCGCCACCGACGTGATGATCGCGGGCAAGGTCGCCGTCGTCGCCGGGTACGGGGACGTGGGCAAAGGCTCGTGCCAGGCCCTGCGCGCGCTTTCGGCTCAGGTGTGGGTCACCGAGATCGATCCCATCTGCGCGCTACAGGCCGCGATGGAAGGCTACCGCGTCGTGACGATGGAGTACGCCGCCGACAAGGCCGACATCTTCGTGACGACCACCGGCAACTTCCGGGTCATCACGCACGACCACATGAAGGCGATGAAGAACCAGGCCATCGTCTGCAACATCGGCCACTTCGACAACGAGATCGACGTGGCGTCGCTCGATGACTACCGTTGGGAGGAGATCAAGCCGCAGGTCGATCACGTCATCTTCCCGGACGGCAAGCGGATCATCCTGCTCGCCAAGGGCCGGCTGGTGAACTTGGGCTGCGGCACCGGCCACCCCTCGTACGTGATGAGTTCATCCTTCGCGAACCAGACCCTCGCGCAGATCGAGCTGTGGCAGCACAACGCCAAGTACCCCGTCGGCGTGTACGTCCTGCCCAAGAAGCTGGACGAGCACGTCGCCCGGTTGCAGCTCAAGAAGCTGAACGCCCAGCTCACCGAGCTGACGCCCGAGCAGGCCGCCTACATCC
>JANXSH010000600.1 GCA_025356615.1 Planctomycetia bacterium
CGGCGGATTCCGCTCGATCAACGTCTTCCTGCGCATCCGCTTCGACCTGTACTCCTGCGTCCGCCCGATCCGCTACTACAAGGGCGTCGAGGCACCGAACAAACATGCCTCCAAGGTCGACATGGTCATCTTCCGCGAGAACACCGAGGCCGTGTACTGCGGCATCGAGTTCAAGAGTAACAGCGACCGCGCCAAACAGCTCATCGCGCTCTTCGTATCGTGGGGATACACGAACATCGTCCCGTCGGCAGGCATCGGCATCAAGCCGATGAGTCCCGAAGGCAGTAAGCGGCTGATCCGCATGGCGATCCAGTACGCCCTCGACAAGAAACTGCCCAGCGTCACGATGATGCACAAGGGCAACATCATGAAGTTCACCGAGGGCGCGTTCAAGGACTGGGGCTACGAGTTGGCGAAGGCCGAATTCCGCGACCGGATCGTGACGGAGGACGAGGTGTACGCCAACCACGGCGGTACGACGCCAGCGGGCAAGCTGCTCATCAAGGACCGCATTGCGGACAGCATGTTCCAGCAGATCCAACTCCGGCCCGACGAGTACAGCGTCGTCGCCACGCCGAACCTCAACGGCGACTACCTCTCAGACGCAGCCGCCGCATTGACGGGCGGCCTGGGCCTGGCGGCGGGGGCCAATATCGGCGACAAGTCCGCGATGTTCGAGGCGACGCACGGCACCGCGCCGAAGTACACCGGCCAGAACCGCGCCAACCCCGGCGCGGTCCTCCTCTCCGGCGCGCTGATGCTCGAGCACCTCGGCTGGTTCGAGGCGGCCAAGCTCGTCAACGACGGCGTCGAGGCGGTCTTCGCCGAGAGCGACGCGACCGCCCACAAGGGGCCGGGCGGCAAGCTCTACGTCACCTACGACATCGCCCGCCAGTTCACGGGCTACGGCGAGAAGGCGGGGGCGTCCAGCTCCGAGTTCGCGGACCGGATCACGCACTTCATCAAGGGAGCGTGAAGCGGTGGCAAGGTGACTCGCTTCGCTCGGGTGACAAAGTGACAAAGGCTTTTTTCGCCTTGTCACACGAGCGAAGCGAGTCACCGTGTCACTGTTTCCCCTCGGGGATGTCCTTGATCCCCTTTTTGGCCTCCTCGATCCACCGCTCCCAGGCCTGGCGGGACTGCGCGGGCAGGTCGGGAATCTCGGGCAAGGTCTTCTGGATCTGTATCAGGCACGCCCGCACATGATCGAGCTGCTCTAGCCCGACGTGGCACGACATCGCGCCGGCGAGGGCGTCGATCGCCTCCAGTTTGCCCGGATTCCGTTCGACGATCTTCTGGTAGATCAGAAGCGACTTCTCCCACTTGCCGGCGTCGCAGAGGCACTTGGCGGCAATGAGCGGCACGTCACGCCGCAGTCGCGGCGTGAGCATCTCCTTGCCCTGAGCCGTGTCGAGCAGCGCCTCGAGGGCGGCGAACTCGTCGGCGGCCTTCTGCCTCCACATGTTGCGCTGGGACAGGAAGAATTGCTGGGACGCGGCCGTCATGCCTTCACTGATCAGGTTGCTTTGACTCGCCAGGAGGCCGAGTTGCCGGTAGCTGTCGGCCAGTTGGAAGCGAGCGAGGAAGACCTCCGGGCTGGCCTCGAACTTGCCCAGGGCGTCCTCGAGCCAGCGCACGAGCTGGGCGTAGCGCTTGCGCTGGTAGAACAGGTTCCCCAGGGTGAAGATCGTTTGTCGTAGTGCGTCATGGTCGTTGTCGAATCGCAGCATCTTGAGGTTGATGATAAGGGCGGTCTCGGCCTCCTCAGGCTCATTGGCCTCGACGGCGGCCATCGCCAGTTGGTAGTTGGCCCGACAGGTCGCGTGGATGTCGTCGAATTGCTGACACTTCCGGTAGGCGATTCCGGCCTGCTCCTTGTTCTTCGCCTTCCGGTATAACTCGCCGAGTTGATACCACGCCTCGCCCATCTTCGCAGGCTCCGCGCCCAGGTTGACAAAGTCTTCCAGCCGCAGGCGGGACTGTTTGTCGTCCCGCGCCAGAATCGCGCTCTGGGCACAGGCCCACAGGTAGGTCGATCGGTCGGCAGGGCTGACGTTCGCCTCGTCGGCGAGTTTGCCGAACGCTTCCGCCGATTGGGCGAGTAACTTCTTCGCCTGTTCCGCCTGCTCGTCGGTCGGCTTGCCCTTGGCCGATTCGAGCATGGCCTTGCCCCATTCGGCCTTCGTCTCGGCCTGCAAGACGATGATTCGGCGCGGCGGGGCGATCCGCGCGTACAGCTCGATCGCCCTGGAGGTCAAGTCGTATCGAGTCACCTGGCGGAGCGTCTGGATGGACCGCTCAAAGATGTCGCGGGCTTTGACAAGGTCGATGAGCGGATTCGTCCACGCGGCCGGGGACTCGACCCGCGCCAGGGCCAGTTTCAGCATATCCACAGCCGATTCGTGGGCCGAAGGCTCGGCGAGGGTCAATTCGGCGAGGGAAAGGGCCGCCGCCTGGACTTCGGGGCCGTTGGCCTCCTTGAGGCACAGTCGCCAGGCCCGAGCGGCGTCGCTCACTTGGTTTAGTTGCCGGTAGCAGATGCCCCGGTTGTAGTGGACCAACGCAGGCTCGGGCAGCGGCACGCGCGTCTCGCTCAGGACCAGCACATAGAGTCGGCTGGCCTCGTTCCACTGCTTCTCCTCCTGAAAGCTGCGGGCCATGAGGAGGCGGGCCTTGAGGAGGGTTCCGGGCGGAGCTTGGTCGGGGATCTTTTCGAGAGACTGCCGTGCCTCCGCGAATTGGCCCATGCGGAGAAGGATCTCGCCCCCGGCCAACTTTGCCTCGTTCAACTCCGCGAGGCTCACCCCGCCGATGTCGCGCAACTTGCGATTGGCCTCAATCGCCTTGGCCAGGTTGGGCGGGTTCGTTTTCAAGTAAGCTTCTTGGATGAGTCGATAGCCCTCCGCGCGGTCTTCCGCGAAGTCGATGGTCGCCTCGAGGTCGGCGATTCCCCGCGCCAGATCGTCCCCGATGTAGAAGCCTGCCTTGCCGAGGCGGTAGCGCAGCAGGTGAGTATCCTCTTCGCCGAGGTCTGCGGTTTGGGCCTGTTGGAGCATCTCGCGCGCCTCGAGCCACGAAGCTTTGGCCTGGACGCGGTCGGCCTTCTCGGCCAGCCGGACGTGAGCAGACCCGGCGAGGAAGGCGGCTTGGGCGAGCTGGTCCGCCGGCAGGTTCGCAGCATCCAGCGCCCGTTGAATCAACTCGAGTGCGTAGGATGCGTCGCCATCGGCCCGGCTGAGGATCTGGCGGGCGGAGGCCAGGTCGCGTTCGTGACGATTATGGCAATCCCCACGCAAGAGAGGCCGACAAAACCAAACGCCTACGATCGCGACGACGCCGACGACGAAGATCGGCGCGTGCCACAGCGCCGGGGCGGGCGTCGGGTTCGAGCTTGCCGTCGGAGCTGTGTTAGTGGCCATAGCCTTCCTACCCCCGCAATCGTATGGGCCGACCGGATTGGCATCGGTCCCGTGGAAACGTGCGGGTGTATCTGACAAATCTCGCCCGGCCTGTCAAGGCGACTGCCGCCCGCGCCGACGCCCCGGATGGACGAAAAACGTTACATAGGGTTGATGGGGAAGGAGCGGCGGTTCAGATCGACTCGACCACGATGTTGCACGGACAGGGCCGGTCCCCATTGCCACTCGGCCCATTCCCCCCACAATAGACGCTCATCCCTTCCCGCCAGGAACGACTCCATGTCACTCATCGGCCAGCCCCTTGCCGCCCTCGACACGCCCGCGCTGTTGCTCGACCTCGATCGGCTCGACGCCAACCTCGCCCTCCTCCAGGCGGCGTGTTGCGCAGCGGGCAAGGATCTGCGCGTCCACTTCAAGTCGCTGAAGTGCGGCTCGCTGGCGAAACACCTCGCGGCCCGAGGGGTTCGCGCCTTCCTGTGCGCCAAACTCAACGAGGCCGAGACCCTCGTCGGAGCGGGCATCCGCGACATCTATATCGCGAACCAGATCGTCGGCCCCATGAAACTGGCGCGCCTCGCCCACTTGGCGAAGGACGCCGCGATCCGTGTTTGTGTGGACGACGCCGACAACGTCCGCGCGATGGCCGTCGCGGCCCGGCAAGCGGGCGTCACACTGGGCGTCCTGGTCGAGGTGGACATCGGCATGAACCGCTGCGGCGTCGAGCCGGGCGAGCCTGCGCTCCAGTTGGCCCGGTTGATCCACGCGGAAGAGGGGTTGCGGTTCGTCGGCCTCCAGGGATACGACGGGCACCTCCAGATGTCTCCCGACCTGGTGTCGAAGGCGACGCGCTGCCGTGAGGGACTGGACAAGTTGGGAATGACCCGCGCCATGATCGAGGCCGAGGGCATCGGCGTCGAGGTCGTCACGGGGGCGGGGACGGGCACCTGGGAATGGGCCGCGGCCCACCCCGCGATGACCGAACTCCAGCCCGGATCGTTCCTCCTCATGGACGCGGCGTATCACGCGGTCCGGCCCGAGTTCGCCTGCTCGCTGTCGATCCTCACCACCGTCGTGAGCCGTCGGCCCGCGTGGTATGTCCTCGACGCGGGGAGCAAGGCGATCTCGCAGGACTTCGGCACGCCCGCGATCAAGGGACACCCCGGCGACAAGGTTCTCAAGCTCGCCGAGGAACACACCAAAGTCGAAGACCAGGGCGCGGGGCCGCGCGTCGGCGATCGGCGCGAGGTGCTGCCGGCCCACTGCTGCGCGACGATGAACCTGCACCGGCGAGTCGTCGCCGTGCGTGGCGGCGTAGTCGAGGCCGAGTGGCCGATCGAATCGAGCGGGCGATATGATTGAAAGAAGTTAGCCACAGAGGACACAGAGAACACAGAGAAGACAAAGATAAGAAGAACAGAAGCAAGCGTTCCTCTTATCTGTATTGTCTTCTCTGTGTTTTCTGTGTCCTCTGTGGCTAACTTCTTTTCGGACTGTTGTTGATTAGCGGCTCGCGGTCGCGATTTCGCTCGTGGAGAAATCGACCGTGACCGACTTGCCCGCCATGATGTCGATGCGGCGAGTCTCGCTCGTGGTCTTGCCACCCTTGACCAGGTCGGCCTTGACGGTGTAGAAGTAGCGCTGACCAGGGTTCAGCTTCGGCGTCTCGAAGGTCTGCTTGCCCTTGATCGAGATCTCGACATCGTTGACGAAGAGCTTGCCTTCGCTGGGGAAGATGACCGTGACCTTGGCGGTATCGGTCGTGGTCGTGTCGGCCTCGGTGCCGAACTTGGTGAAATCGACCACAGTCTGCTTGCCGGCGCGGACGGTGACTTCCTTCTTCTCCGTCTCCTTCTTGCCGTCGATGGTCTTCTCGGCGGTGAAGACGTAGGTGTACGTCTTGTCGCCGGCCAGGATCGGGGTCGTGAAAGTCGTCTCGACCGCAGTGCGGGTCGTGAGCTTGCCATCGACCTTGACCTCGAGATCCTTGGCGGCCTTGATGAGGACCGTCGCGGGAGCCATCTCCGAAACGACTTCGTCGGCGGGCTTCATCATAGGAGCCTGGCCGTGGCCCGACGGGTAGGTCGCCGCGTACCCGCCACAGCCGTAGCAGCCCGGAGAGTAGACCGGGGCCGCGTAGACCGGGACGGCTGCGACGTAGCCGTAGCAGCCACTCCAGCCACAGCAGCCGGAGCAACCCGAACACCCGTAGCAGCCGTAGCAGCCGTAGCAGCCGCAGCAGCCGTGGTAGCCGACGTAGCCGTAGCCGCCGCAGCAGCCGTAGCCGCCGCAGCAACCGGAGCAGCTGTAGGCCGAGGCGTAGCCACAGCAGCCGTG
>JANXSH010000602.1 GCA_025356615.1 Planctomycetia bacterium
CAACGGGCAGTACGGACGAGCGGCCGAATGGCTTGGCGGGCTGCGGCCCCGCCCCGGCGGGGAAGACCCGCGTGGCTTCGAATGGCACTACCTGCGCGGCCTGGCCCACCCCCTCCGCGCGGTCTGGCGCGGGCACCGGGCGGGGATCGATGCGCTAGCAGTCTCCCCGGACGGCAAGACCGTGGCCTCGCGCGGTGGGGACGGCAATATCAACCTCTGGGATCTGACCACGGGGGAAGTCGTGACTTCCCTCAATGGTACTGGGAATATCGAGGTCTTGCTGGCGTTTTCCACGGATGGCCGAACTCTTTTCTCCAGCGCCTCCAAAGCGAACGAAATCTGGTTCTGGGACGTGGCCTCCGGCCAACGCAAGAAACAATTGAGGATTCATAGTTCGGACACTTGGGTCGCAGGTGCCTCCGACGGCAAAACTGTGGCGCTGGCGGACGGAGACCGTGGCGTCACGGTGATCGATACGGACTCGGGCAAGGAGACGTACTTCCGATGTACTAATGATGATGAAGCTTGCATCTACACACGACGATCGCCCCTGGCGGGGGGGTGGTAGTTGCAGGCAGCACGAAGGGCTGGATCTACCGCTGCGATGTCCCGGCGGGGAAGCATTTGGTCTTACCTACTCCCCATGGACATACGCGACGGGTAACGGCCCTAGCTTTTGCTCCGGACGGGAGTACCTTCGCAACGGGAGGTGCCGACCATAATTTGAGACTTTGGGATCTCGCCGGACGTAAAGTGCCGATGCACCTGACGGGAGCCGCCGGGCCGATCGACATGGTAGGCTTTGCCCCGGACGGAAAAACTCTAACAGTTCTCTCTCATGAGCGGGCCGAACCTGCCCGCCCGCGTGGCCGGGCGTTTCTACACCAGTGGGACGTAGCCTCGGGCCAACGGGTAGCCACCTTCGGCCAACACCTCGACCGGCCCACCTGCTTTGCCCACACCCGCGACGGTCGGCACCTGGTCGTCGGCTGCTTCGACGGGTCGCTGAGGCTGATAAGCACCCGCGCCAGGCCTTCGACCCGCCGACTGGTCGATCACTCACCCGCAGAGATCTGGGCGCTGGCCTTCGCCCCGGACGGCAAGACGCTGGCTTCGGGCGGCGACGATCATTCGCTCCGCCTCTGGGATGCCGCCACCGGCCTGCCCAGAGCCACGCTGAGCGGGCACGAATCCCTGGTCAGCGCCGTGGCCTATTCCGGCGACGGCAAATTGCTCGCCTCGGCCAGCTACGACAAGACCGTCAAGCTGTGGGATGTCGCCACCAGGAAAGTCCTGGCCACCCTCGGCGACCAGAAGGACCGACCGTTCTCCCTGGCGCTCTCCCCCACCGGGGAATTCTTGGCCGTCGGCTGCCGCGACCGGGGGGCGGTGCGGCTCTGGCATCTGCCGTCGCGCAAAGAGCTGCCGGCGCTGGGCGGTCACTCGAAGCAAATCCTGGCGTTGAGCTTCGCCGCCGACGGGAAGACCCTGGCATCGGCGGACGACAAGGGGACGGTTCTTCTCTGGGACACGACGACCTGGCGAGAGAAACAACGCCTCGAGGATGTCAATCACGTCTATTGCCTGGCGTTCGCCCCCGACGGGCGAACGCTGGCCACGGGGAACGCCCACGGCTCTATCCGCTTCTGGGATCCGGCCACGGGCCGGGAGCGGCTGGCCCTCGAAGGGCATGCTGAGGGCGTTCGCAGCCTGGCGTTCTCCCCCGACGGCAAGACCCTCGCCTCTGGCGGCGACGACCACGCTGTAAAATTGTGGCAGTCCTCGACGGGGAAAGAACTGCTGACGCTCAAGGGCCACAAGCGGCGCGTCAACGCCGTGGCGTTCTCCCCCGACGGCCGGATCCTGGCCTCTGCGGACCACGCCGGATCGATCAAACTCTGGTACGCATCGGATCCCGACTAAGAGGCTATCTGGAATGGATAGCCTTTTCGTTCTTACTCCGTCGAAGGGTAGATTTCTCGGACGGGCGGCCAGGGGAGAGTCGTCGAGTTCCTATCGTCCGGGCGGAAATAGATCGGCAGTCGGAATCGATGGCCTATGCCTAATCCACGATCGAACCTATACTGAATAGAGACGACGACATCATCGCCACAAACGCAGAGGCCGGATCGATGAGTGACGAAGGGGTGAAGAAGCCGAGTCTGCGGGAGACCGCACGGCGTTATGGGGAAGCGAAACGAGTCGGCAACGAGACGGTCTCGTCCCCGCCCTCGCCCTCGCCGTCGTCCCCGCCGAGGGAGAAGCCCTTCATCCCGTTCGTTCGCTTCGAGGACGTGGTGGTGAAGTGCGGCCACGTCGAGAAGTTCGGCATCTTGCCGGACAACAAGGACCGATTCCGCGAAGACCGCCGCAAGAAGGCGATCAGCCGGGACTGCAAAGAGTGCCGGGAGAAGAAGCAGGTGGACCAGCTGGAGGCGTCCGTGCTGCGGAAAGCCGAAAAGGAGCAGCAGGTGAAGACCCAGCCCCGCCCGAAGGCCGAGCGGCTGCCCAGTGGCTCGCGGTTCCAGGTCGAGTACGATGCCGCGACCGAGCAGTGGAACGGCACGCTGACGGTCCCCACAGCGGGCGGGGAGCCAGTCGTCTTGACCGGATCCCGGTCGGGGCTGTTCCCGCTGCTTAGCAACCTGGACAAGCAGTATCGGGCGACGTTGGGCTGATCGCAATACCGTTGAACGAAGGTGGTAGGGTGGGTCGAGCGGAGCGAGGCCCACCAACAGCCCTCGGTGTCAAGGATAGGGGTGACGCCGGTGAAGCGCCGGTG
>JANXSH010000493.1 GCA_025356615.1 Planctomycetia bacterium
CCCCAGCCCAAGTAGTCGTGTCCTTTCGTACCCGTCGTCACCACGCAGGGATCCTTGGATCTCTCCCTGTTGGTCCCGTTGGTGAGGAATTCCTTGGCCGCGGCTTTCTCCAGCGTCACATAAGTTCCGAGTAGTTCCAAGCCTTGCCGGGTCAGGCCGCCGTAGATGTGGTACACTTCCTTCGGCGCGTAGTCGCGGACGATCTCGACCTTAGCGCCCTTCGTCTCGTGCGTCTTGGCGACCGCCTTGGCATTCTTCTCGTCCGCGAATAGTCCCTGCTTCCGCCAGCCGCTCCTACAGGTTCTCATGTAGACCTCGTACAGCATGGGTCGTCCGGTCGGCACCAACTTGCCCTCGGAGCCGGTCGTCACTTCGACATTCATCGCAACCACTTTGGCGCGAAGCTTGTTCGCGGCCTGGAACGCTTCCGCAGGAGACGCATAGATCCCCTCTAACCGACGGTTCCCGCACTTGATCACGATCGTGTAGACGCGGAATCCCTGCTTGTCTTCGGCCTTTTTCGGCTCCTCCGCCGGGGTCGCCGTCGTGCTCATGAGGGCGAGGAACGCCACGGACAAGATGCTCATGCGTATCATGATCGTGTTCCTTTCGTTTCGGATACGGGCGGCGATCATCGCCCCCTTCATATGGTCAAACGCAATCCACGGACGCGCGAGGACGAATGGGCGGAAAGAATACCAAAATATTCGCTGGTGCGATGGACAGATCCCCATCGTCTTTGATAGAAGGAGTGAATTTGCCAAAGAGGAACACAGATGGAAGACTTCAACGAAGAAGACCAGAATGCTCTACAATGATTTCTCCTTGATTTGATCTGTGTTCATCTGTGTTCATCTGTGGCTAACTCTCTTGGGCAACCTCCACGGAGTCGAAATCGTGTCGGAGTCCGAAATCTTCCGTGACCTCCTGACTCGCGTCCGGGCCGGCGACCAGCGCGCGGCGACGGACCTCGTGCGCCAACTCGAACCGGAGTTGCGCCGTGCGGTCAGCGTGCGCCTGGGAGATCCGCGACTCCGCCGGGTCGCCGATTCGGTCGATGTCTGCCAGTCGGTGCTGGCCAACTTCTTCGTGCGTGTCCGCCTCGGGGAGTTCGACCTCGCGCGCCCCGAGCAGTTGTTGCACATGCTCATGGTGATGACCCGCAACAAGATCCAGGATCACGCCCGCCGCCAGCAGGCCCAGAAGCGCGACCACCGCCGCATCGAGGGACAGGCGGACGGCGACCTCGACGCCCTCGTCGGCAGCGCCCGCGAACCTGGCTCCGTCGTCGCCTGGCGCGACTTGCTCCAGGAAGTGCGCAAACTGCTGACCGATGAGGAACGTCAACTCGCGGACCACCGGGCCGATGGCCTCGCGTGGCCCGAGATCGCCGCCCAAGTCGGCGGCCAACCGGACGCCTTGCGCAAGAAACTCGACCGCGCCCTGGACCGGGTGACGGCCCATCTCGGATTGGAGGTCGGCGACCATGCCTGAACTGCGAACCCCTCTCGACTCTCTGGTGGCGGACCTTCGCGCCCAGCAACTTTCTGCCTGGGAGGCGGGAGACCACGTCGCCCTCGAGTCCCTACTCGCCGACCACCCCGAAATCCGCGACGACCAGGAGGCGCTCCTCCATTTGATCTACGCCGAGGTCCTCTTGCGCGAGGAATTTGGCGAGCGCCCTGCCCTCGACGAATACGTCCGGCGGTTCTCGGCGTGCGAGTCCGCGCTGCGACGGCAGTTCGCGTTCCACGACGCCTTCGGAGTGCTGGGCGACGACTCACTCCCTGGGTCGAAGACCACGGCGGTCTCGGACGCCCCCGTCCGGGAACGGAACACGCCGCTCGAGGAGATCGGCCCTTACGAGATCCTCGGAGAGATCGGACGGGGGGGAATGGGCATCGTCTACAAGGGCCGACACCGAACGCTGACGACCCGGCTGGCGGCCATCAAGGTTCTGCTGACCGGCGCGGGCGGGGTCGAGGAACGGCAACGATTCCTGACCGAGGCGCGTTCGGTCGCGTCACTGCAACACCCGAACATCGTGCGTATCTATGACGTGTTCGACCCCCCGGTCGGCGGGGGTGATCCGTTCGTCGCGCTGGAATACGTCGAGGGCGGCACCCTCGCCGACAGGATCGGCGGCACGCCCTTGCCCCCCCGCGAGGCCGCCACGCTCCTCCTTCCCCTCGCGGAGGCGATCGAACACGCGCACCTTCGCGGGATCATCCATCGTGATTTGAAGCCCGCGAACGTGCTGTTGGCGAACGGAGCCACCGTCCCGAAGGTGACGGACTTCGGCCTCGCCAAGCAGCTCGACGCCGACTCGGCCCAGACGCGAACCGGCGTCATCATGGGTACGCCGTCCTACATGGCCCCCGAACAAGCGAGCGGGCGGACCCGCGAAGTCGGGCCTCTCGCCGATGTCTACGGGCTGGGCGCGATCTTCTACGAGGCGCTCACGGGCCGACCGCCCTTCAGGGCCGACACCGTGCTCAACACGCTCGCCCAGGTCGTCGCCGAAGATCCGGTCCCCCCGCGCTCCCTCCAGCCCGGCGTGCCGCCCGACCTCGAAACGATCTGCCTGAAATGCCTGAACAAGACGCCGGACCGCCGCTACACGTCGGCGGGCACTCTGGCCGACGACTTGCGCCGATTCCTTCGCGGCGAACCCATCCTGGCCCGCCCTACCGGGCTGGTCGAACGGGCCGTCAAGTGGGTCAAGCGCCGGCCTGCGGCGTCGGGCATGGTCGGACTGAGCGCTCTGGGCCTGGTGGCCCTGGTCACGGTGTGGGTCTCGTTCACGATCCAGCTCGACGAGCAGAAACGCGACGCGATCACGCAGCGCGACGAGGCACGCAAGCAAAAGGATGTCGCCCTGGCCGAGCGCGCCGAGGCGCTGCGCCAGAGCAACCGTGCCCGCCACCTGCTCGCTCTCTCTGCCAACGCCGTGGACGAGATCGCCGTGAAAATGCGGGACGGAAAGCAGGCGGAGATTGCCTCGGGGAGGCCGGGGGCGATCCTGTTCAACCTGGCCTGCCACTACGCGAAAACGGCGAAGGCGCTAAGCGGCGATTCCGACCTGGCCCTCGAGGACCGGACCCTTTTGGGGGAGCAATACGCGGTCAGCGCGGTCCGCCTGCTGGGCTGCGCGAAGCAGGTCGGCTTCTTCGCCTCGAAGGGATCCGAAAGTCGTCCGACGCTGGCGACGAACTCCGACCTGGAGGTCCTGCGTTCGCGAGAAGACTACAAGCAGTTCGTGGCCCTACTGCCTTGAGAGGTATGCCTCTGCCCAACCCATGCAGAGACAAGCGGCGTCTGTGCCGTTTTCGCGTCTCCGGTTCCTTCGCTCACTTTGGATTCGCCAGAGGCATACGGTGCCGCACTATGTTAAGCCCGGCGACGGTTTGCCTTGGATTGCTTGGGCGGGCAAGCCGGCATTCCCTGCAACATGCCCCGAGCGCTAATGTCTTCATCGATGTCGGGCCAATGGATCCCTTCGCCGGTTCCGATGATCTCGAACCGGCTGCGCTGCGCGGGGGTCGCGTTGGCCAACCTCCACGACCACGCGAGCGGAACGCTAACCATCCGCCCGTCGGCGAGTTGGGCGATAATGGCGTCGTCCGTAACTTCGAGCGTGACGATGCGGGGCTCGCTACTGGCCGCAGTGTTCATCCCATGTCTCCCGAATAAGATCCAAGTTGTCGAGAATGATCTTCCGGATTTGGTTCAATTCCTTCGCCGAGAACCCGTTGTTGGAGGCCAAAACGACGGGTTCCAGCCAGAATTCACCTACAGCCCGATCCCTGCGCACATGGACGTGCATCGGTTCGTTGCAGTCGAAGCTGTAGAAGAAGAATCGATAGGGGCCAGGTATACCAGGGACCGTCGGCAAGGCGAACACCTCCAAATGCGCCCGTAGCGAGAAGAATATAAAGGGGCCGCACGGCTTCTTGGCGGCTATAGACTTTGCCTGATTTGGTGTCATGCTCGAACGGGCGGTGGCTGCCCTTCTGGGATGTCCAGATTTACCCCTCGACAACTAACCGGCGAAGCACCCTGCGAACCGTCCTACGCGGCTCGCCCCCCGGACTCAGCAACACCTCTTCCGCGATAATACTTCGTTTAACATTTCGTAACCTTTGCCATGGGGGAAATAGCGAGTCGAGTCCCCGTCTACTGAACGCCACCTCGCCTAACTTCTGTTGCTACTGATCTACTTCCGGCTGTTTTACTGGTTTGGCTGTCCCGGTCAACCGTTGCTCTGAAGCCTCCCCAAAAATCCCGCAACCGCGTTTCCCCACGCAACCGCATCTGGAATAACCATTTGCGACATTCCTCCCTCATGATGCCTCCTCGTCCCAAGCCCCGCCCTCACCCCTTCGCCAGCTCCGCCACCAGCGCCCGCAGGAACGGCTCGACATCCGTGACGACGCCCACGGTCTGCACGCTGCCGCGATCCGTCAGCTTGGTCACGGTCGCGGGGTTGATGTCCACGCACGCCACCTTGACCCACGCGGGCAAGAGGTTGCCCGTCGCGATGGCGTGCAAAGCCGTCGCAACCATTAAGGCAAATCCGACGCCCGGCACCTGGTCGCGCATTAGCTTTTGCGCGACGAGCGTATCAGTAATTACGTCCGGCAAAGGCCCGTCGTCGCGGATACTGCCGGCGAGCAGGAATGGCACGTCGTGGCGGACGCACTCGTACATGATGCCGGACGTGATGATACCGCGCTCGACCGCCGCCCGGATGCTGCCGGCCCGGCGGACGGTGTTGATGGCGCGGAGGTGGTGTTCGTGGCCCGCCTCGATGGGCAGGCCGTGGTCGGCGGAGATGCCGAGGCTCGTGCCGAAGAGGCTCAATTCGATGTCGTGCGTCGCCAGGGCGTTGCCCGTGAACAAGACGTTGAGGAAGCCCATTCGGATCATCTGACAGACGTGCTCGACGCTGCCGGTGTGGACGACGGCGGGGCCGAGTACGGCGAGGATCTTCTCCCCGGCGTCACGGCTGCGGCGCATGGCGCGGGCGATCTCGCGGACGGTCACGCCCTTGGGCTTCTCGCTCGAGACGGGACTTGCCATGAACTCGAACAGGTTGTCGCGCGCTCGCGGCTCGGCGGGGAAGACGCGCAGGCCGGCCCGGCCGACGACGATCGGGTCGCCGAGTCGGACATCGGTCATGGGGACGCATCGCGGGGTGCGTTTCGCGGGGTCGATGAGGATGCCACAATCCATCTCCTGGTCGGCGACTTCGATCCACTGGCCTCCCATGCGGATCTGCGTGCGGAAGTTCGTCGTGCTATAGAACTTCTCGGGGAAGGTGCCCGCGATGTCCGCCGGCTCCGTCTTGCAATCGGTGGTCGTCGTCGGGACGGCACCGTGGTCGTGGATGCTGTCGAGCATCCGCCGCAGCGCCTCGGCGGAGTCGGCTCTCACCTCGATGCGGGCGTGGCTCCCGTCGGTCTGGCGCTGGCCGACCCGGATGTCCTTGATGATGTAACTCCCGCCCTGCGTAATGATCTCGTCGAGAACCTTGGGCAGGAGCAACGAGTCGATGATGTGGCCGTGGAGTTCGACTTCTTCGACGAACGACATGAGCGGGTCCTCCGGTTGCGGCTTCGATCAGGACATCACGAGTAGTTACAAAGAGGAAGTTCACCACGGCGGGCACAGAGAAACACACAGAATGAAGACAGAAGCCGGTATTTGGGCCGGAGATCCATCCCCCCCACGACTCCAGTTATCCTATCTTTTCCTCGGCTGCGGGTCGAGGTGGCCGTCGTATCTTTGGCGCTTTCATGCCGCCTGGTTCGCTTGGCCTCGGGAGTTGGCTTCGACACCCATGCCAGACCAGCATTTGGACTGCTGTTCCCCGTATCGTTCCTCGGGAGTCCCTCTTTCTATGAGGCGTCACGCGCCGGCCGTCAACCCTCCCGCGTGGTGGTGGATGCGCTCGAACGCCTGGATGATTTGCTCGATGTCGGCCCCGTCGCCGAGCAGGATCGGGTGGTGCAGGACGAGCATGCCCGCGTGTGCCCGCATCGTTTCGTCCAGCGATCCGGCCGCACGCCATCGGTCGGGAGATCGACCGACATGCAGCGCGCGGAAGCCCTCGTCGAGGGCGATCCCCTCAGCGCGCATCCCGGCAATGAGCAGTTTGCGAGAGACGCCAAACACCTGAGCGTCGAATTGCATGCCGACCTTGTAGAACCCCGCCGAGCCGTCGCGGCGGAGCAGTCGCACACCGGGGACGCGGCGCAGTCCCTCGGCGAGGAGATCGGCGCTCCGCAACCGGCGGACGTGTCGGGCCGGCAGGGCGTCGAGCTGGGGCGCGAGGGCCGCCGCCTGGAGTTCGGACAGCGGCGCAACGAGATTATTCCCCCGTCCGAGGATGAGTCGGGCACGCTGGTGCATCTCGGGGCGTGACGTGAGCAGCGCCCCGCCCCTACCCGCAGTGAGCAGTTTCGACCCTCCGAAGCTCCACACCGCCAGATCGCCCCAGCCGCCCGCAGGCTTGCCCTGGACCATCGCCCCTGGACACTGGGCCGCGTCCTCGATGACCGCAACGTCACGCCCTCGGCAAATATCTATCACGCGCGCCACGTCCACCTGCCCGCCGTGCAGGTGCGACACGATCACCGCGCGGGTGGATGGGGTGATCGCGTCAGCGAGACGGCCCGCGTCGAGTTGCCAGCCGTCCGGCTCGAGGTCCACGAGGACGGGCCGAGCGCCGACGGCATGGACACACAAGAAATTGCCGGGGTAGTCGTATCCCGCGAGGATCACCTCGTCGCCCGGCCCGACGGGCACCGCGCGGAGGGCGAGTTCGACGGCGTAGGTGCCGCTGGCGCAGGCGAGCGCGTGGCTCTGCCCGGTGAAGGCGACGAGGAGTGCGTGGAGTGCTTCGACGTGGCGCGAACCGTACTTGCCCCAGGAGCCGTCCGCGACCGCCGCGAGGAGGGCGTCACGGACGGCGTCATCAGGACCGGGCCAGTCCGGCGGGCCGGCGGGTCGGATGGGTGGACCACCGAGGAGGGCGGGGAGGGTCATCCCTATTCTCGATTCAGTGCTGTGTCAGTCGCTCCCCCCTTCGGGGCGACCGCTTCGTCCTCGTCCTCGTCCTCATCCGTAAAGTCTTTTTTGTAGAGATCGGAGACACCGAAATAGCCCAGGTCGCGCTCGTAGGCATTTAGAACGATATACAACCCTGGCGCGATCTCTTTTAAGGGAAGAGGGCCATCACCTGGAAGAAGGATGCCACTCGGAATGAACATTATAACTCCTATCGGCGCAGTAGGTGATACAGGACATTCGCCCAAGACACCATTATACGCGAGGAACATCCCGGTGCTACCCTGGTCTCCCCCGATTTGGTGACCCAACCCGTCTTCTCCAAGGTCGTCGTCGAATCTACGGTCAGCGTGCCGATTGGCGTAGGGTTGCCCTGATCTCCTGGCATTGTCTCTCGCTGGATCGGCACGCACATCATCGACTTTCGCGTGGATGGAACTTTGGCATGTTGGTCGATGGTCAGGCCCCACTTCTCGGGATTCGCAGCGGATTCTACCAAATCCGCAAAGACGATCACACGATCTCGCCATGCCAACCCAGAACATCCAGCCTCGAGGGGAAGCTCGAGATCGACATCCGGGTTGCCCTCCATTCCGTAACCATAGACGACGATCCGAGTCGTAGGCTCCGGTCGCCCAGTGGGGAGCATGACGTAGGTGCGAACTTTTCGAGCGCCGGTTTCTTTCTCGATTTGCTTCGCCAGGCCATAAAGCACGGGTGCAAAGCGCTGAGGAGGACCATACTCCGTTCGCAACAACTCTTTCAGTTGATATCCTGCTTGTTTGACCCGCTGGATAGGCGCGAAGCCGTTGAGGAACGTTGTCGTCTCCTGATGCCCCGCGTCGAAGAGTCGCTGCCGATCCTCTTTCGACAGACGGAAATTCAGCGTCTCGATGCCCGGAGGGGTTCGTACCGGGACGTGATACACCCCCTGGAGGACGACACGGAGTAGTTCGTCGCTCGCCTCCAGGGCGGTCGAGAGTAGGTCGCCGCAGTAGCGACCGAGGTCATAGTTCGTTGGAGCGGCGGTCGGAGCCGAGACGAGGTCGAAGGCGAAGGCGGGCACGCGGGTCGTGCGGAACTCTCCTTCGAACAAGAACGCCGGGAGGTTGCTCGCCAATCCGCCATCGACGAGAGAGCGATCGTTCTTCAGGATCGGACGGAATACGAACGGGTAACTGGTCGAGGCGCGAACCGCGTCGAGGACGGAGGCACCGTACTCGGTCTGATGCCTCGAGAAGACGGCCGGTTTGCGAGTCGTGAGGTCCGAAGCGACGATCTTCAGCGGGAGGCACCTTGCCCGTTCGAGGTGCTCGAAGGTGAGATCGACGTGCGACGACAACTCCGGCCGTTTTTCCTTGATCTTCCCAGCCAGAAATCGCTTCAGCGGTTCGCCGGCGTACAACCCGAGTTCCGCGCCGAGCGACTTCAGGAGTGATCGGGCCTTGAAACTGGCACAGAGTTTACTCCACCAGCCTCCACGAAATGCCGCGCTCCTCCACGAAATGCCTCGCTGATCTGCTCGAATTGCGATCTCGCATGATCGAGGCGATCCCCTCCGTCGTCGAGGAACGTGTTGAACTCGAGACCGACCAGGAGTTCGCCCAGTTCTTTCCCGCTGTACCCCACCGACGCCAGCGTCGCGACGATACTCCCCGCCGATGTGCCGCCGAATCCCAGGAACTGCACGCCCTGCTCTTCGGCGGCGGCGAGGCAACCCGCAAGGGCAGCGCCCTTGACTCCACCCCCGTCGAAGATCCCGTATGCCTTCATGCTCCCGCCCTCACCGCACCAAGATATCCGGCCGCGTACACTCCGTCCCCTGGATGCGGACGCGCTTCAGCGGCCAGACCTCGGTCGGCGTCACGGCGCGGGGGCCGCGCTCGCTCACGAGGTAGGTGTCGCAGCTGACGGCGGCCCCGGCGGTGGCGGTCCAGACGATCGGCCAGCCTGGTTCGAGGAGGGTTTGTGTCGTGGGGCGGATCATTAGCTCGACTGCGTTTCGCCCCGTCAAGTGCCCCTGCGGCGCGAGGTGCCATTCGTGTTCGAAGCCGCTCAAGAGGTAGATCCTCCGGCCCGCGAGGAGGATCTCGCGCGGGACGGCGTCGGGCCAGGTCGCGGCGAGGTATCCCGAGGTCACGCGCACGACCGCGCTTTGTTCCTGCTTCAAGTCGTCCGGCGGTTCGCCGAAGCACACTGTCCGGCTCGTCGTCACATGCAGGCCGTATTTCCGCCCCGTCGCGGTGACGACGGCGAACCGCTCGATCGGCGTCCCCGTAAAGCCGAATCGGCGGTAGACGCGCGACCGTCCGTCGGCAGCGACGCTGATCTCGACGGGCTGAACGCCGCGGTGCATCAGCCGATGGGCGAGTTGCCCGGCGACCTCGCGCTCGGTGTCCAACTGCTGGAGCGTCCGGCATGTCGCCTCGACGGCGTGGGCGACCACCTGGCCCAGCGTCAAGAGGCACGCCTGTTCGTAAGCCGACAGGGCACGTCGGTCCTTGGCGAGCTGGTCGGCGATGACGTGAAAGTCGCCGTCGATCGCGCTGCCCGGTAGCACGTCGCAAGCGATCTTGCGGCCGGGGCACAGGTCGGCGAAGAACTGGTCTCTGCCCCAGTGCCAGGGCCATTCCTTGAGTTGGAACCCCAGGCCGTCGAGTTCCTCGTCGAAGAGGCGTTGGGAATCGACGTTGCTGCAAATCAGCCAACGGCTCTCGGCGGTGCAGTACAGCGCGGGGAGGCTTTCGGCGTCGAGGTGGCCCCTCGGCGTGGCCCCGCTCGTCAGCCACGAGACGTTTTCCGGCTCGAGGAGCAACATCCCTTCGCGTTCGTGTTCGCGCAACAACTCGGCGACTCGGCTCTGCTTGGCCTCGATGTCCGCCCGGCGGTCCGAACTGATGTCGATGGAGAAGCCCGCGCCCTCCGTGAGAGGGGCGACGGTCGGTTCGGCGCTCATGCTCCCTCCCCTGGGGGCCGGCCCCAAGGCGGGGGGAAGGCTCCTTTGGCGTATCGCTGGGCCATGTCGAGGTAGTGGGCCGCGATCGACAGCGTCCGGCGGAGGTCGTCGTCGGTCACTTCGCGGACCACCTTGCCGGGCACCCCCATGACGAGCGAACGCGGCGGGATGCGACGGCGCTCGGTTACGAGCGTCCCTGCGGCGAGGACGCACTCGTAGCCGATCTCGGCCCCCGAAAGCACGATCGCTCCCATCCCGACGAGCGTATCGTGACCGATGAGCTTGCCGTGCAGCAATGCGCGATGGCCCACGACGACGCCCTCTTCGACGACTTGCGGCTCGCCGAAGTCGGTGTGGACGATGCAGCCGTCTTGGAGGTTGACGCGCGGCCCCAGAGTGATCCTCGCGAGATCCCCTCGCAGCACACAGCCGAACCAGATGTTGACGCCTGCCGATAGGACCACGTCCCCGGTCACTATCGCATTCTTCGCAACGTAGCTGTCGCCGATTTGACGCATGCGAAAACCTCCCATCGGACCATTGTAGCGGCACGGTGCGATCTGGTCTTGTACAAGGCGCGGATTTGTCCTATCAGGTCGGGCTGATTCGTCTGGATACGACGACTGTCGGGCCTAGGGGAGTATCTCGAGGTGGGTGATTTGAGCATATCTACAGAGCCGGCATCCTACATGCCCTGGCTCATCCTGTTGGCCGAGGCCGTCGTCGTCACGCTGTCCACGCTCCGGACGATCTTCATCGCCCAGGGCAAGAGAACGCTCGCGCCGGTCCTCGGCTTCTTCGAGGTGTCGATCTGGCTGTTCGCCATCGGCGAGGTGATGAAGAACCTCACCGACTGGCGCTGCTCGCTGGCGTTCGCCGGCGGCTTCACGGCGGGGAACTTCCTCGGCATCCTGATCGAGCAGACGCTGGCGATGGGCAGCGTCATGGTCCAGACGATCACCCCGCGCGACCCGTCCGCGCTGGTGCAAGCGCTCCGCACCTCGGGCTACGGCGTGACGTGCCTGCCCGGCCGGGGCGCGAACGGCCCGGTCCACATCATCCTGAGCGTCGTCCCGCGCCGTGACCTCGCGGCGATCAAGGCGATCCTGCACGGCTTCGACCCGGAACTGTTCTTCTGCGTCGATGGCCTCAACTCGACGACGGCGGGCGTCGGCCCTGCTCCACGCCGAGGGTTGTCGGCGCTCGTGCCGATGCTGCCGGACTTGCGCCGCCAGGAGCCGGCGGCGATGGCGCGCAAGATGACGGCGGAGACGGCGTGAGGGAGGACAGAGGGCAGTTCACCACGGGACCGTTCGTTTCGTTATGTCGGGATGATGTGTGGTAATCCTCGCAAGGGGCGGACACTACTCGCTCATCCCCACCAAAAATCGGTGGTCTATGCGGCCCGAGATCGTGGCTGGTGCGACGGTTCGCTCGCCTGCCTTGCAGTCTCGGCTGCCTGACGCCACCAACGATCCAGGGCAAGAAGCACATAGCGAAGCACCCACTTCCTCTGCCTCCACTTATACCGTACCTTCTCCGCGAACCGTACCTTCCGGTTCGTCCTCTCCGCATGATTATTCGTCCTCACCTTCTTCCCGATCTCGCTGTAGCTAAACGCCACCATCTTCCTAAATTTCCCCTTCTCCTGCATCTCCATCGCCTCTTGTAACTCGGGCACTTCCTTGTACTTCGCCTTGCCCAGCAGCACCGCTCGCCTCCTGTAGAGCGTCTGCACTCTCGCGTCGTGTCCGAACACCTCGTTCACTTCCCCCGCGAAGTTCCACATCGTCCTCATTTGGGGCAGGTATTCGAACATCTGCGTCAGATCCTCCCACTGCTTGGCAGTCAGGTCGTTGTACTTCTTGACGATCAGGAAACGGTGCTTCATCACGAATGCCGCCTTCTCCTTGTTGGTCTGGCCCGCAGCCGCGCGGGCTGCCTGTTGCGCCTTGCTCGGGCGGCCGCGCTTGCGTTTTCTGCCATCGTTGCCTCGGCGGGCCAACCGACGCACCCCATCCAGGATCAACTTGTTGATGTCCTTCAGGACGTGGAAGACACACAACTGGTGTCGGGCGACCTGCCACGAACTGGCCAGCACGGCAGGGTATAGCGAGGAGCCATCGGTGACCACCACGGTGGGCTTCGAGACCCAGGTCGCGAGATTTTTCAAGAAGCGTCGCATGTGAACCTGGTCGTTGCGGCTGACCAAAGCGAAGGCCACGGGCAAATCGCTGATCGGGTCCGTGGCCAGTAGCAGGGTGAAGCGCCCCAGGTGTAGTTCATCGACGCACAACGTGCCGGAGAACTTCTCGATGACCAGTTGGCGATGCACCGTCCTGTCGAGTTGGGCGATCCGCCAGCGCAGGCAGTCATAGACGAAGCCTTGCGAGAGTTTCAGCCCGAAGTCGCGCCACATGGCGGCAAGGGTGCGTTCGACCTTCAGGCCGTCTTCGAGGACGCGATCGAGGACGGCGGCGCAAACGAGATCGTCGTAATCGGATTTGGGCGGGACATCCAACGGCCAGGAGCGAAAGGACTTGGAACAGCCGCACCGGGATCGATACTCGGCGTAGTGGACATCGAGCCAGGCCTCTTGCCGGTAGGCGAGAGAGCGGATACGACGACGGAGGGAGCGTTTACGACGACCGCGCTTGCCACAGTGGCGGCAGGGGTGGGTCTTGGGGGCACAGCGAACGACGCGGAGTTTGGCACGAGCATGGCCTGTGTTCCTGGGAGGTATGGCGGTAAGATACCGTCTTCCTAGGACACAGGTCTTATCTGTCAATCCCGCTTCACCTTACGTCACCTCGAAGCCCTTCCCGTGGTGGGGATGAGCGAGTAGTGTCCAAAATATACTCGACGCGGGGCAGGGTGACACAAAAGACAAGGACCGGAACGCCCATAAACTACGACTGTAGTGAAAGCAAGCAATGGGACACCGATCATGGCAGAGATTACCTTCTCCGAAGCAGATGTTCGAGCCATCGAACACGAAC
>JANXSH010000705.1 GCA_025356615.1 Planctomycetia bacterium
CGGACAGGCAGACTACGGTTGGAACCCGAAGTACCCGATCTTCGCCTACACCCCCCAGAGGGTTCAGGATCGCATTCAGTTGATCGACCCCTCCAACGCGAAGCCGACGGAGGTGCTTACGAAGCACGGACCCGGTGGCAAGGCGGTCTGGAGTCCCGACGGCGAGTGGCTGCTGGTCGTCCGCGAGGACAAGACGGCGCAACTGTTCGGACGAGACGGGAAGCCGGGGGCGAAACTCGTCGGCGTGGTCTATCCTTCCGCAATGCCCGCATGGAGCGCGGATTTGAGTCAGATCGCAGCCCTCGTCAGTCCGACCGAAATCGGCTTCTGGAAGAAGGACGGCACCGCCGGGGGCGAAGACCGGCAAGCACGAGAAGGCGATAACCGCTCTGTACTGGAAGCCGGACGGCAAGAGTCTCGCGGTCGTGGCGAGTGACACCAAGCGGTACTTCTGGAAGCCGGACGGCACCGCCGAGGGCACTGTGGACACGAAAAGCGACGAACCAGGTTTCACCTGGGCCAAGGACGGGAAGGGGTTCTTCACCCCCGGCAAGTTCTGGCCCCGGATCGATCCCTCGTTCACTCAGTTTGGTAAGGGTTCGCATGACAATGTGGTCAGCCCGGATCAGACGAGCGTAACCTATTGGTCGGGCCGCGAGACCATTGTGAACAGGTTCGAGAACGGCGATGCCAAGGACATCGAATGGAAGGTTCCGCAAGCCAGGGGCGGCGTTCCGACGTTCAGTTCCGACGGCAAACGGCTGGCGATACCGGATTCGACGGGGATCGCACTGAACGATGCTCGCGACTCCAAGAAAGTCGTCCGCCTCGGCGGCGGCGCGGCAGTGCCCCCTCTCAACGCGGCCGTGTTCTCGCCGAAGGGCGATCGGTTGGCCATCGGGTCGCAAACAGGCCATGTGTACCTCTGCGAGGCGACGGGCAAGATTCTCCGGGTGATTCCCCCGACGAAGAAAGCGGATGCTGCGGTCGCGGATGCCATCTCCGATCTGCGGTGGCACCCGGACGGCAAGCACCTCGTCGTATCGACGGGGAACATCACCGTAACGATCTACGACACGGAGAGCGGCAAGGCGGTAGCCTCGACGAGTTTGCCAGGGGCGACCGCCACGGGCATGGCGATCTTCTCACCGGCGAACCCCGACCACTTGTTGATCGCCCAGCCGGATGTCTCCGCACTTTGGCGCTGGAAGCTGGAGAAGGAGCCGATCCAGAAGTTCCCCGGCCTCGGGAAGCTCCTCCCCAGCCCGGACGGCAAGCAGCTGTTGAGCATGCGTGCCGGCGGTGGTTGGTACAAGAATGACCCGATTCCGTCCTCGCTCGTGTCGATGGACCTGAAGACACGCGACACGAACTGGTCCAAGGCGTTCACGACGGTGAACTCTGGTACTGTGACGATCCTCTGGCACCCGGACGGCAAGCATGTGGTCGCCGCGACGGATGGAAGCCGCACGATCACCCTCCGCACGCTCGACGGCAAGGTGGTCGAGGAGATCAAACCGATAGGGCTGGACGTGACGTGGTTGTATTTGGTCGGCGTTACCGCCAAGCGGAACGTCTTCGTCGGGCGGATCGGAGCGGATGTGTACCTGTGCGACCTCAGCACCAAGAAATGGTCCCTCATCGGGAAGATGGGAGGGGAACTTACTGTGTCGCCGGATGGGAAGCACCTCATCTCGGTGAGCGGAAACACGATCTCGTATTGGAACCTCGAAAGCAAAGCACTCGAACAGATCGTGCAACTGCTGCCGGACGCGCAGCACGTCACCCTCAGCCCGGCGGGCGAGGTTCTGGAGAGGTCCGCGAAGGCGGAGGGATTCTACCGCTATCTCGTGGAGGACAAGAACGGTCGGATTCTGGTGAAAACCCCGGCGGAGATGGTGCTGGTGCCGTCGAAATGATTCTCGGATGGTCGCTCGGGAGATGGATTCACTCCGTTCCCGGCCTTTCTCGAACTGAGGCGTTGTCGATCGTCGGTGGGACACGGGTGCATGCTCCGGTGTGGTGAGCATGGCGTTCCCTGGCTACAATACCGTGAGGTCTACCCATGTCCCTACTCCTGGATCGATCGCGCGGCATGCACACAACCTCCGTCAGCTTGCTCGAACGTCTGCGCAAACCCAACGAACAAGAGGCGTGGAATCGCTTCGTGGATCTCTACACGCCGCTGCTCTACTACTGGCTGCGCCGACTCGGGCTTGCCGAGAACGCCGCCGCCGATCTCGTCCAGGAGGTCTTTCTGGTCCTCATCGCGAAGCTGCCGCACTTCGAGTACCAGAAGGACGGCACGTTCCGCGGCTGGCTGCGCACCTTGACGGTCAACAAGTACCGCGAAGCACTGCGCCGCAAGAAGCTGCCGACGATCGACGCCCCTGTGGACATCGCGGAGCACGATTCTCGGAGCCAACAGGAGGATTCCGAGTACCGTCGGCAACTGGTCAAACAGATGCTCCACATCCTCGAAGACCAATTCCCGCCCAGCACCTGGCAATACTTCCAGGCTTACGTCATCGAGGGTCGCGATCCGATCGAAGTCGCGTCCGAATTCGGGGTCCGTGTCGGCACGGTCTACACGGCCAAATCGAAAGTGCTAGGGCGACTGCGCGAAGAACTCGCGGGACTGTTGGAGTAGGGAGCTGATGTTGATTCAATAGACCAAAAAGCAATACCGTTGAACGAAGGAGGTAGGGCGGGTCGAGCGAAGCGAGGCCCACCACCAACCCTCGATGTCATGACAAGGGGTGAAGCCGGTGAAGTGCCGGTGGGC
>JANXSH010000766.1 GCA_025356615.1 Planctomycetia bacterium
AGCGCTTCTCGCCCGACAGCGTCATGAACGCCATCAGCAAAGCCAAGAACCAACTCCTGGCACCGGATCGTTACGCCTCGCAGGCCAAAGACTTCTTCGCGAACACGGTCGCCAGGGTCTACCCGATCTACGAGAAGCGGCTCCACGAGAACAGCGCGCTCGACTTCGACGACCTGCTCTACTGGCCCGCGATGGTCCTCAAGAACAACGCCGAACTCCGCCAGAACCTCGACGCGCGGTTCAAATACGTCCTCGTCGATGAGTATCAGGACACGAATCAGGCACAATACACGATCGCAAAACTACTCTCGCAGGACCACCAGAATTTGTGTGTGGTGGGCGACCCTGATCAATCGATTTACAAATTCAGGGGCAGTGATATTCGCAACATCCTCGATTTCGAGCGCGACTATCCCAACGCCCGCACCCTTACACTAAGCCTCAACTATCGCAGCACGAAATCGATCCTCGCCACCGCGAGCGCCCTCATCACCAACAACCGCCAGCGCAAGCCGAAGGATCTCCTCACCGAGAACCCCACGGGGCAGAAGGTCGGCGTCTCGACCTACGCCTCGGGCCTCGAGGAGGCCGACGGCATCGCCCGCAAGATCACGGAGGCGGTGAATCGACAGGGCCGGAAGCACCGCGACTTCGCGATCCTCGTCCGCATCAACGCCCTGACGCGCAGCCTCGAGCAGTCGATGGTCAAGTACCGCGTGCCGTTCCAGATCGTGCGCGGCCTCGCGTTCTTCGACCGCAAGGAGAACCGCGACGTGCTGGCCTACCTGCGCCTGCTCATGAACCCGAAGGACGATGTCTCGTTCGAGCGCGTCATCAACGAGCCGGCGCGCGGCATCGGCGCGACCACGATCGCTCACTTGCGCAGTTACGCCCAGAACCACGAGATGAGCATGCTCTCGGCGGCGGGCCGGGCCGAGTTCATCCCCGGACTCAAGGGCAAGGGCGCGAAGGCGCTCGGCGACTTCGCCGCGATGATGCGCGGCCTCGAGGAGATCAAGGGCGCTCAGCCCGACGAGGTCATCCGCCAGGTGTTGGACCGCTCCGGCTACCGCGAGATGCTCAAACGCAGCAAGGACGAGGACGACAGCCAGCGGCTCGCCAATATCGAGGAACTCATCACTGGGGCGGCCCAGATGGCGCGCGAAGACCCCCAGGCGGGCATCACGCAGTACCTCGAGAACGTCACGCTCACCAACGACATCGACGGCCTCGACACGGAGCAGGATTGCGTCTCGATCATGACGCTGCACGCCGCCAAGGGGCTGGAGTTCCCCGTCGTCTTCCTGCCCTCGGTCGAGCAAGGCATCCTGCCGCACCAGCGGGCGATCTCGAGCGGTCGGGACGACGAGATCGAGGAGGAGCGCCGGCTCCTGTTCGTCGGCATCACCCGCGCCCGCGAGGAACTGTATCTTACCAACGCCCGCCAGCGCGAGTTCCGCGGGCAGATGAACTACCCGATCGCGAGCATGTTCCTCGGCGAGCTGCCGCCCCACCTCATCGACGAGCAGCAACTCAGCGCGATCGGCCAGCCCGACGCGACCCAGCGCTTTCGGACCGGCGGCGTCGCCTCGCAGGTCGGCTGGGACAACGCCGGCGTCGAGCATACGCTGCCCGTCCCGGCGCGCGAGAACGCGGAGCCGTACCCGATCGGCAAACTCGTCCGGCACGAGCAGTACGGCGTCGGCGTCATCGTCGGCCACACCGGCGCGGGGGCGACGCGCACGGTCAAGATCCGCTTCAAGACCGCAGGCGAGCGGGCGTTCCGGGTGGATTCCGTGAAGCTGGAAGTGATGCGATAAGGATTACAGCATTGATAAGATCCCGAAATCCTGGTGGGGACGTGTGGCCTGGGTCTTCGACCCACAGGCGTCAATTCAACCCGCAAGTAGGGGATCGAGCAGGCGTTCGCGTGTCGTCTGCCGCTTGATCGGTCGCAGCCGGTCCAGGTCGGTGACGAGGCGGCGGGGATGGCAGCGAGGGATAGTTCGAGGGCGTGAGCCAGCAGGCCACCAAGGAAATCGACGGCCTGGGGGGTGAAAGGCTGGGAGAGAGCCTGCTTGGAGGAGCCGACGTGGGCGGCGAGGCGTTCGAGGGGGGTATCGGGGCGCTCGAGCCAGCCGAAGACGCGAGCCTGGGCGAAGGCAGGCCCGGTCCAGAGGCGTTTGCGTCCGACGAAGCCGGTCTGGGCGGCAATCTCGTCGGCGTCGGTGGTGAACAGGCAGCTCTGAGAAATAGGAAATTCGTCGCACCTTGCCAGCGTCTTGAGATCAAGAGAATCAAGAGGATACACGAAACGCCCAATCAGGGGCCGATTCTTTTTCGTCGCACCTCTGGTTTGTGGGACCTCATTGCCATGCCAATCCTACGGATGACCCCTTGACAAAATCAAGTTCCTGGCAACAATCTAGGCGACTCGTGAGGCGTAGGCCCTGCCTCCTTGCCGGTTCACTTGCCCTCTGGAGGGTACATTCCGGCAGCGCCTCTACGCCGCCCAGCCAGCGGCTCACCACCCCGCTCATGCCGGCCCGACTGGTGTTCTTGCAGTTGGCCCATCGACCCAGACTCGCCGTCTGGGCCAACCCGGTTCGCACTTGGCGGGCGCGGACGTAGAAGCGCCGGGCGCGTTCCACCTGGCCGACCGTGGTGTCGAACCGACAGGCCAACTCGAACTCCTCTCGACTGAAGGGGGTCAGCCCGATTTGTTCGACGAGTTCGGCTTTTGATCTCTCAAAACACGAAAGAAGTTGGCGACCTCGCCATCGAGGTCGTTGTAGGTCTCGATCGGAGCGGGCGAGCGATTGAGCAGCACAGCCGCTGACCCGGCGAACGGCTCGCAGTAGTGATGGCAGGCGGGCAATAACGGCAGAAGCCAATCGAGGTGCGAGAACTCGCCGCCATACCAGCCAAAGGCGATGAGCTTGCCTCCCGTTGGGGTCGAGATTGGCGGCGGGACATTCCGTCTTGGACTCATCGACACGCTCCACGAATCACACCACCTCTCAGGGCGAGGACCATCTCCCTTCACTGTACGATAGAACGATACCCGAAGGGAGAGCAATCACGATCGCCTGGGGGATCGATTTTCCGGTAGGGTTCAAAACACCCGAGCGGGGTAACAGGCGGTAGACCCGGCGAGCCAGGCGGGTCTGGTCCGGCTCGGCTCGCCGGACCTACTACTGTCCCCCCTCGAACAATCCTGGAAATCGCTCCACCAAACGAAGCGGCCCAGGGGAAAGCCCCCTGGGCCGCTTCGGGGATTTCCCCGGTCCCTGAAAGTCATGAAACGAAAGAGTGGCGAAGGACTACTTCTCTTCTTCGGGCAGGATCTTGGGCAGCGCCGCCATGATGGCGTCGATGTCCTTGGACTTCATCTCGCCCTTGGCATAGGCGAATTGCGCCTTGGTGTTCCTCTTGGAGTAGAGGACGACCGTGATGTCGGCCTTCGGATCGATCTCCATGCCCTTTGGGCCGGACTTCAGATCGATTAAGGCGAGGATGGTCTTCTTGATGCCTTCCTTCTTGGCCAGTTCCTTCAGCTTGTCTTCCGTCTTCTCGTCATCGTTGCAGAGGACGACGAAGGAGCCCATCTTTGCTTTGCTGTTCTTGGCGGTGGCTGCATCGATCTTCTTGACCAAACTGGTCAAGTCGTCGGAGATCTCGCGTGCGAGGATCATCACGACGGGGTTGCTCTGATTGCGTCAGGTGAGGCAGTCCTTGCTGCCTGCATCTGAGCCGCTGCAGTGGGTGGGGTTGAAGGGCTTGATTTTCATCGAGGCCTTTTGCGGGCCTGACTTGAAGTCGTCCGCGGCGAAGGTGCTTCCTACGAATAGCACCAACAGCGCAGCCGACCCCGTGACGAACGTTCGTCGCATAGGGTCATTCTCCTGGATGAGGGACCGGGGAAGTACCCTCGATTCGATCGCGTACAAGGACGATCTATGGAGTTTGACGTAGGTGGACAGGGGAATATTCATTCGAGATGTCAGGAGTATCGCTCACCACCCGAGTCTCGCGCGCAACTCCTCCAGCCCCCCGCGCAACGCCTCCTCGTTCGTCGGATAGATCGCGTCGCCATCGAGGCGACGACCGTTGATCGTCTCGGAGATGCGGCAGGCGAACTTGCCCTTCGTGGGTAGCGGCATCACGACGTATTGCAGCTGGCCGGCGAAGAAGACACTGCCGGATCGGCCGTCCTTGCTCACCTGCAACTCGCCGTCGCGCTGTTTCAACCAGTCGGGAGTCATCACGGGCATTGGTTACTCGTCATCGGTGTGGGCTGATAGAGATGATACGTCCCCCGGCTCATTCCGGCAGGGGCTTGCCCTTCGTCTCGGGGAGAAAGAACAGCGCGACGAGGCCGACGCCGAAGACGCCGCACATGGTCAGGCCGGCGTAGCGGAAGGGGAGGACGGGGTCGACGGTCTTGTAGTCGGCGAAGACGTTGTTGGTCAGTTGCGCCAGGGCCACCGGGCCGATCGCGGCGATGAACCGTCCGACGTTGTAACAGAACGAGACGCCCGTGCTGCGCATGCGCGTCGGGAACAACTCGGGGAAGTAGATCGCGTAGCCGCCGAACAGGGCGAGTTGGCAGAAGCCCATGATCGGGATCATCCAGAAGATGTCGCCCACCGACTGGAAGCGGAGAAAGACCAGCGCCGTACTCCCCGCCGCGAGCAGCAGCGTGATCGCGAAGGCGATCTTCCGGCCGATGAAGCCGGTAATCGTGCTGAAGGCGAACATACCGCAGAACGCCCCGAGTTGGATCATCAACGAGGTGACGCCGGCATAGAAGCGGATGTCGCCTCCGAGTTGGGGAGCTTGTTTCAGGTAGCCTTCGATCGCCTCACCGGTCAGCTTTTGCTCGGCGGGGATGTCGAAATGCTGGCGGACCATGTTTTCCTTGAAGACGTATTGGGTCAGGTCGACGCTAAAGAAGCCGATCGCCCACAGACCGACGACGCCGGAAAAGGCCAGGGCGAGGCCCGCCAGGGCGTGTCGCCTCCAGGGCGATTGGCCGAGCATCTCGCGGTACGACCCGAGTTTCCTGTGACCGTCCTCCGCCTGCCTCAGCCAAGCCTCCGGCTCCTTCAGCCGACGGCGGATGACGACGGCGATGAGCGCGGGCAAGGTGCCGACCAGGAACAGAACCCGCCACGGCGTGACCGGCCACCCGAGGAACGTAAGATCCTTGAAATACCCTTTGCTCTCGAAAGAACCCGCGAGCATGAACAGCAGCGCGGCGGTCACGTTGCCCAGCGCCGAGAACGCCTGGAGCAGGCCGAGCGTGTAGGGCCGGGCCGGCGCGGGCATCGTCTCGGCGAGCAGCGTGACGCCGACCGCGAACTCGCCGCCGACGCCGAGTCCGGTCAGGAAGCGATAGAGCGCGAAGTCGTAGACGCCGACCGACAAGGCGCTCAACCCCGTGAACAAGGAGTACAACAAGATCGTCAGGACCATCGTCCGTACCCGCCCCCAGCGGTCGCCGAGGATGCCGAACGCGATGCCGCCCGTCGCCCAGCCCATCAGGAAGATCGACGTGGAGTAGCCCGCCCAGTTCTTGACCGCGTCGCCGAGTTCCTTCGAGTCGCTGTAGTGAGGAGAGAGCAACTCCGTGACCGCCGAGACGCGGCCGAGGTTGAACAACTGTTGGTCCAGGCAGTCCGCCAGCCAGCCGAGGGCGGCTACGGTGAATACGAACCAGTGGTAGCGGTTCAACAGGCCCAGGGTCCGCCAGCCGGCGACCGGGAGGGAGGTAGGAGAGGCACTCATGCGCGGCTCGATCGGGGTAGGGGGGACGGCGCGTCGGTGAGTGCTAGGTATACGGGAGACGGCGCTCATCGACACGCGATCTTCGCCGAAAACGCGAAACTGCGCCTCACCAGACCGACGGGAACGTCGCCATCCTACCCGGAGGAGAGCCGCCGAGGCTCGGCACGAGGCCAAGCCCCGGCGTGGATCACTCAGTTACTTCTTCGTCGCGGCGCAGCACGCCTGGGGCGGGTTGCAGCAGGTCGCGCCCTCTGCACAGCAGGGGGCGGACTCGCCGCAGCACGGCGAGCTGGGGTAGCAGCACTCCGCGCCGGGGGAGCAGCAGTTGCCGCCCTCAGAGCACGGCGAGCCGGGGTAGCAGCATTCCGCACCAGGGTAGCAGCAGCTACCCGTCGCGGAATCGACCGGCTGGAAGCCGACCCACGCCGCCCCGGTCAGGGTGAGGGCGAGGCAGGCGGTACACGCGATCAAAATCTTGGACATATCGGTCTCCTGAAAAATGAACCGTAGATACGAGTTGACGCGGAGCCTCGATCGAGACTCATCACGAGGTGAGGACTCGATCATCTAACAGCGGAGACGATGATGGACGTGGAGCAGCCGTTC
>JANXSH010000803.1 GCA_025356615.1 Planctomycetia bacterium
GAGGTTCTGAAGGCGGTCAAGGAGGCGATCGAGATCGGCGAACGCGCGGGCGTGCCGGTGGACATCATCCACCTGAAGATCGCCGAAAAGAAGCTCTGGAGACGGATGAACGAAGTCGTCGCCCTCATCGAATCGGCCCGCAAGCGCGGCGTGAACGTCCAGGCCAACGTCTATCCTTACACGCGCGGCAACAACGACCTGTCGAGCATCATCCCGCCCTGGGCGCACGAGGGCGGCACCCCGGCGATGCTCGCCCGGTTGAAGGACATCAAACAGCGTCCCCGGTTGAAGAAAGACATCGAGGACGGCCTGCCGGACTGGTACAACCACTATACCGCCGTGGGCGGCGACTGGGGCCGAATGCTCATCAGCGGCAAGGGCAAGTACGAGGGGCTGACGATGGACCGCGTGATCGCCGCGCGGAGCAAGGGCAAGGATCCGAAACCGTCGGCTCTGGACGTGCTGTTCGACATCCTCATCGAGGAGGGCGGCTCGGTGTCCACGGTGTACGAACACCACACCGAGAAGGACATGAACCTGGCTCTGGTGCAGCCGTGGTGTTCCATCGGCTCGGACGGCTTGGCCTTCGCCACGGAGGGACCGCTACGCCGAGGCAATCCCCACCCGAGGAGCTTCGGCACGTTCCCGCGCGTCCTGGGGGTGTACGTCCGCAAGCGCGAGCTGCTCCGCCTGGAAGACGCGGTGCGCAAGATGACCTCTCTAAACGCGGCGAAACTTGGGCTTACGGATCGCGGCTCCTTGCATCGAGGCAACTATGCAGACGTGACCGTCTTCGACCCGAAGGGCGTGATCGACCGCGCGACCTACACCGAGCCGTTCCAGTACAGCGAAGGCATCGAATACGTCGTCGTCAACGGCGTGCTGGTGTTGGAAAAGGGGAAGCACACCGGGAAGCGTCCGGGGCGCGTGGTCCGGCACGGGTCGTGAATCACCCCTCCATCTCCTCGCGTAGTCGGCGGACCTCCGCGAGCGCCTCGGCGCAGCCCAGCGCGGCGACGAGGAGGCGGCGGCGCGTCGCCTCGTCGGAGGCGTGGACCGCGAGTTGCTGGTAGAGGAGGCACAGGGTCGGGCGGTGCCACGCCGCAGGGGGCCGCCAGCCGTGGTCGGCGAGGAAGTCGAGGGTGTCGGCGAGGAACGCGAGGTCCGCCTCGGCGGCGGGTTCGCGGCTAAGGCGGACCACCTCCGCGCCGACCTGTTCCAGCATGCCGCGCAGTGGGGCGAGGTGATCGGAGACGGGCACGTCGGCGGCCAGGGACAGCGGGGCGGCCTGGAGTGTGACGCGATCCGCGAGCGCGTCGAGGAAGCGCAGGAACGCTTGCTGCTGCTCACCGGCCGAGTCGCCGGGCACGGGGATCAGTTCGAGTTGTTGGCGATGCCACTGCTTCTGGAGGTAGTCCGCCGTGTCACCTCGCGCCTCGAAGCTCATGGCGAACGCGCGCCGGCGCGACTCGCGCAGGAGGCGGGCGATACGGCCGAACACCTGGCGGAAGTTCGGGTCTCTCAGGCTATAGCCGACGAAGAAGAACGTCTGGTTGAGTAGCAGCCCCTCGAGGAGGATCGCCATCGCCGGCCGGCGCTCGAAGAACGTGGCGTAGTCGTCCCGGCTGAGGACGATCTCCTCGGGGTGTCGGGCGTCGCCGTGCAGCTTGACGACGTAGGTGCCCGCGCCGCCGGTGCCGGCGACCTCCTCCTGGTGGATGATCGGGACGGGATGCCGTTTGAGCGAGTCGAGCGTCTGCTCGAGGAGTTGGTCGTAGTTCGTCGTGATGACGTGGCGGATCGGCAGGCCCATGAGGAGATAGTGGGCGAGCGTCGGCAAGCCCTCGCCGCCGAACGTGGACCGGAGGACGTTTGCGAGGCGCTCGTTGCCGAACTGCTCGCGATACCACTGCGCCAGGTCGAGGTGGTCGATACGCGGCGACGGCTCGACCTGGAGATCACGACTGAGCCGGGCGATGAGTTCGTTCCAGCCCGGCAACCCCGCGCCGGTAGACAGTCCCGCGCCGACGAACAGGACGCAAGCCCTCGAGGTGAGCGCCTGCTCGAGAACGGGATACGACGCCGCCTGCGGCGGGCCGACGACCTCGCGCCGGGCCTGGAGGAAGACGCGGTAGAGCGCCGGGGTGTAGGTGACGAAGGCGACATCGACGTTCGGAACCTCCTGGAGAGTCGAGACGGCGGCCTGGATCTGGGCGCGGGCGGAGAACATCGGGTTGCCCCGGTCGCCACCCCTGCCGACGCGGAACGCCGGCAGCGCGATCAGCAGCCGGGCCTCGGGGCGGGTGGCGCGTAACTCCTCGACGGCCCGCACGATGGCACCGCGCACGGCGAGGCCGGCCTTGTCCGGCTCCGGGTCGCGCCCCGTCGAGACGACGAGGACGATGCCGTGCGGCTGGCGCGCCGCGTCGAGCGGCAGCCAGAACGTCCGTCCGATGGCGACGGGCAACGTCTCTGCGGCGCGGAGCTCGCCCAGCCAGTCGGCGAAGCGGGGGAACGCCGCCTCGAACGACGAGGCGAGGTTGCCGTCGCGCGTCAGGACGTTGCTCGCCGAGTAGGCGATGGCGTCGGCCCCGAGTCGGGTGATGTCGCCGGGGGCGATGAAGACGTGTCCTGTCATGAGCGGATCATCCGGAGGTAGTCGAGAAAGGAGGGAGCGATGAGATCCATGTTTTCAACGCCCAGTTCCCAAGGGCTGCTCTCGTAAACCGAACCGAAGGCGTGATGGAGGTGGTCGCAGCAAAGGTGCTGCTCGTATGGAGTGGACCATCGTTGCCCAATCGTGAGCCACAGGTCGCAAGAGTTGATTTGACGCTTTTCTCTTCGCCCTGGCCAGCCTCCAATTAGTTTGAGAACGGTATCGATAGAGAAAAGTATCAACCCGTCCGCCTCAGCGCCATCGTTCGACCAGCCGGCTTCATTGATGCTACAGAAAAGGGTGTAGTCGAGCGGGACACGGAAGCGGTCTTCAATAGTGAGATCAGGGAAGAGCATCGTAAAAAGCTTAGCGAAGATCGCGGCGGCTTGACGCCACTCGACGAAGCGGTCAACTCGCATGAATCTCTTCGCAAGGCCGCCAGGCATTTGGAACAACTCGTATCCCAGGAGACTTAGACCGGAGGCCCAGTCGCCATCGAACCTCATCACGATATGCCCCAGCCGCGCCTGCAACTCGCGCGCACGCGCCGAGCCGGCGGGTAGCGTCACCAGCTCGGCCTCCTCGCGCAGGAAGACGCCGCGCGGGTCGTCGCGGTCGTCGAGCCAGTCGGCGTAGACGAGGCGCGTCGTCCGGTCGAGGGGGTCTTCGCGGAGCGCTTGGAGGAAGCCTTGCTCGATGGCGTCCATGAGGGTAGTCCGATCTTTTTGCTCGTATTTACGCACTCCTCCGAGTAGGATAGCGATGGAGGAACTCATGATCCAACTCACCAAAGAACAACGCCACGAACTCGACGGCCCCGGCCCCGTTCGCGCCGTCGATCCCGAGACGAATACGACGTATGTCCTGGTCCACTCCGACCTCTACGAGCGCATCGAGGGCTTGTTGGAAGACGACATACGGCAGATGCAGCACCTCCTGGCCGACTTGTCGCCGGAAGACTGGGAAGATGCCTCCGCTTATGGATCCACGCCATGAAAGTCAAGCGCGGTGATGTCGTCCTCATCGATCATCCGTTCAGTGACGCCGCAGGGTCCAAAGTTCGGCCCGTGTTGGTCGTCCAGTCGGACACCCGGAACGCAATGTTGACCAACACCGTCGTTGCAATGATAACGAAGAATACGAGCCATGTCGGGATGGATCCCACACAGGTACTCATCGACATCTCGACCTCTGATGGAGCGCTTTCGGGCCTGAATCTTACCTCGTCCGTGACGTGCGGCAACCTGTTCACCCTACACGAAGCTTGGTTCGTCGAAAGATCGGCGACCTTCCGGCGCTGTTGATGCGGCATGTGAACGATTCGCTGAAGGCGGCGCTCGAGCTTCCTTGATAGGGTCCGAGCCAAGAAGCCTTTCGTCTTTACCAAAGGCGTTGACACTCCCGCTCGCCTCTCATGGCACCAAAAGCGCGATCACTTGTGCATGCGGATGGACACGACCAGGAACAGGCAGATCAGAGCCATCATACCCAGGCCGAGGAGGAAAATACCCTCGGCCACGATCCCAAAGACGCGCCGCAAACGGTTACTCGGCGTCCGCATGGTCAGGAATGCAACCGAACAACTCGTGGCGAAGAGGCAGGCGTTGATAGCGAGGAGTTCCTCGCCCATGTTGATGAGTGACCGCGCGTGCGACAGGATCGAGAACAGTCCGAAGGCGCTGATGGCGACGCCGAGAAGCCCGGCGGACGCCCCGAAGACGTGCGGGATATGCTCCGGCGTGGCCGACCTCGCCGCAGAAGCGATGTCGGCGACTGGGAAGCGAAGTACGTCGGGCTGGTGCGAGAGGCTCGAGTAGTCGCCATCGCGAAGCGGTCGGGCCGTAGACATCGTGCATCCCCTTGGTTCACCCCAAGTCGCCGGACGGGGCGGCTACTCGCCTCGTCCAGAATCCGGGCGGGTGGTCGCTGTAACAGGCAAGCCGAATACGGTCAACTGCAACCGACGGAGGATGAGTTCGAGCCAAGGCGATCCAGCCCCTTTCCTCTCTACTCATAGATATTTCACCGCCGACTCATAGGGCCTTCACGAGTCGGCCGTTATCCTAACATTGGCAAGCCAGACACCTTGCCAGCGTCTCACCTCCCCCTGGAGTCCCACCAATGGACCAATTCATCCGCTTCCGCTGCTCGGGTTGCTGTTCGCGTGTCAAAGCCCCCAAGCAACTCCTCGGCCGGTCGCGCCGGTGCCCCAGTTGCGGCTGGCACCTCGTCGTCCGGGCAGTCGGACCGCACGACTCCACTCCTCTCTCCGTATCGGCACCTGGCGCTAGGCGGGGGTGAGGAATTGCCTTACTGGGACTCTCCTGCCTGGCGTCTTGTCAAATTCCGGTTCCGGCGGACTATAAATTCCCGATGTCGCCCCCCCGGAGGAATCCACATGACCCGCCTTCGCACCCTCCCGCTTCTCGCGCTACTCCTCCTCGCGGCCCCCGCCCTCGCCGGGGACTGGCCCGGTCGCTCGGGCCGCGCGGCGACGGCCAATCGATGGTCGCGATCCGTAACAAATCTTTGAGATATTGCTTGACAGGGCTGCTGTGGTTCGTACCATATAGCCAATGATCGATCCTCCTGTAGGTGGAGATCGGCGATGTTCTCCTTTCGATTCCTATTCTCGATACGCAGCCTGCTCTCCTTATCTGCCCTTTCTGGCCTGACTGCGGCAGGGGTCGCCGGTGCTTGGATCGTATCTTCCTATCGTCGCGATAGTGAACAGAAATATATTGGGGGGGGGGGCGAAGGCTCCTCGTTAGTGGCTGACCCCACCGCCCTGGAACTGGGCGAGGTGTGGGAGTCGGACGCGCACCGAGTCGAAGTGCCCCTGACCAACAAGGGTGAGACGACGATCACCATCAGCCGATTCGCGACGACTTGTTCGTGTTCGAGCGTCGAGCCGACATCAATCGAGATTCCACCGGGCGAGACCCGTCGCGTCGTGATGGCCCTCGACCTCCAGCCGTCGTCGCGCGAGGAGGCGGACAAGCCGACGACGGACTTTTCGGTCGATCTGACTCCCTTCCTGGCGGGCGAGCCGGAGCAACAAGGTCCGACGTGGCAGGTAACTGCGCGTGTGCGCCGGCCCCTACTTCGGACCCCGAGACAGATCGATCTCGGCTGGCACTCCGAGCGGGCGCAGCCGTTCGAGCCGGTTTTGGTGACGGTTGATATCGCGCCGGGGATCGACGGATTGAAGGCATTCGGCACCAAGATGCTCGTTTCGTTGAATCGCGATAAGAAGGGCACATCTCGGTATATCTTGAGCGTAACGCCGATTGGCCCGCTACAAGTCGGCGAGGTGTCTGGATTCGTGAGACTGACGCCGTACCGCAAGGGTGAAGCGTTGCCGTCCCGCACGATCTCAGTGCGCGGCAGGGTGGTGGACGATGTCGAACTCACCCCGACTGGTGTGTTATTCGGGACGCAATCGATCGGTACGACACGAACGGAGACCGTCACGCTGCGATCGCTAACGGGAACGGACTTCGAGTTGGTGAAGGTCGAAAGCCGAGGGGTCGATACGCGCGTCGAGCGATCCACCGGCGCGGACGCGAATCGGCGCCTGCTCGTCCACCAAAAGATCACCGCGATCGGCCAATATGCGGGAGAGATCCACCTTACTGTACAGGACAAAGACGTGTCGATGCGCCGGATCGAACTCCCCGTGATGTACTTCGGCACGGCTGCCTCGACCAAATAATCCAGGTTCAAGTGTATGTCGCACTCCGGTAAAACTCTACTCCTGCTGCTCTCTCTCGCAACAACACACGCGGCGGCGAATGACTCGCCCCTGGTCGTGGCCGCGCGCCAGCGCCAGGAACGATACAAGACATTCGAGTTGGAGTGGACGCGAAAAGATTTCTTACGGAAGGGAAGTGTTTCAGACCAACTGAGTAAATCTTTTGGACTGAAGACCGCCATCCCGGACCGCGACACGACGGTGGAATCGACGAATTCGTTGATCGTGGACGGGACGAAGATTCGCTATATCAATGCCCACCCGAGTTGGCTCGTTCCCGATGGAATACTCCAATATCCGAAGGCTATCAACACGTTCGACGGGAACGAAGCCGTGAGCCACTACCCTCTTGGAATCAGCGGGAAGTACAACTCTTTGGGAATCATCCACGGAGAGAACACCAACGCTTCCATCCGAGAGATCAGCCTGATCCCCCTCGCGGCCCATTACCGCGGGCTTCTCTCCCTGTTCACCGACAGGCGACTCGAGCAATTCAAGCCGACAGGGAACGCCATCGAAATCGACAAGGTGCGCTGCGAGGAGTACCGAAGCGGGCAGAGCAAACAGCAGTGGGTTTACTGGGTGGATCCAGCGGCGCAACAGGTGATTCGCCGGATGCAATTCTTGCAAGAGGGCCGGATAGCAGAACATCTCGAAATCCGATACCAACAGGACGACCAGGGCGATCTTCACCCCGCATCATGGACGTGGAATCGCTACTCCGCAAAGGGAGTGACAAGAGAAGCCAACAACCTCGAGGTGGTCAGTCGAAAAGTCAACACCAACCAGGCGACAACTCTGTTCGTGGCAAATCTCCCTGTGGGCACGACCGTAGAGGATCTGCGAAGGAATAAACTGTACCGTTTGGATCCGGGTGGCGGCAAGACAGAAGTCGCCCGAGGAGGAGAAGTCATCGGTCCGCTACCCGCCGAGGGATCCTGGTTTTTGCGAAACAAGTGGTTCCTGCTGGCGACAAGCCTTGTTTCGCTTTGGCTCGTCGTCTGGATCGTGCGTCGTGAGAAATCGCGCGGATGATTCGATGTCGCATCGTGAAGGATAGGAAGACAAACCCAATACGAGAGGAGAACTGAAGGTGAGTACGCTACTGAACAAGCAGATCGTGACAATGCTGCTACTGCTCCTGCTGGGAGTCTTTCTGGACGCCGGGCCGGACGGCCTGTGGGTCGGCAGGGCAAGGGCGGCGGACAAGTGCGACACGCTGTGCCACCTGCGGCTGTACAACAAGGAATGCGCCTCTGGCCTATTCCCTGGGCAATGCTATCGATTCTCGCGTCCGACCTGCTACATGTGCAGCCCGTTCACCGGGAATCAACGCTGCCTGAAGTCGCCCGCATCAGAGGGCACTAACTGTAGCCCTGCGAGTGATCCGAATGATACCAACAACATGTACTTGCCTACGTCGTGCAATGAGGAATGCACCTGCGGCACTGGAACGTATACGTCCTGGGTGGAAGCGTCCAACTGGATGGGCGGATCGGGGTCATCGGTTAGCATCCGCTATTATTCCTGTACGAATTGAACGATGAACCAATCGGTCCGAGTTCAGTATTCATTGCTCGGACCTCGAACACCACCAAGACTCGATCACCGACCGTCGATTCGGCTTCCGCATTTGCCTTCCGAACGGTCCTGATCGGGTCGAATCAACGAGGCAATTCGATGATCTCTTGCCAACTTTCAACGAGCTATCGCTTTGGACGAATTCGGAACCAGGCATTCACCGTCACCGAACTCGTCGTCGTGATCGGGATCATCGGGTTGCTCATCGGTATCACGATTCCGGCTGTCATGAAAGTGCGCATGACAGCCGATCGGATGGCCTGTAGTTCGAAGATGCGGCAACTCGGCATGGCCTGCCACAACTTTGCCTCGGACAGTTCTTCGCAGTCATTCCCTACCGGGTGCGCCTATCCGTCCCTGAAACACGACTGGGATACGGGATGGCAAAATGCCGTTTCGTGGCACACGACTATATTGCCATTCCTCGAACAAGAAGCCCTCTGGCGCAAAGCCTTCCTCGCCTATCGAGCCGATCCACGCGGGAACTCGGCACTGCACGAGGAGATCAGTGTCGTCGCTTTGGGCATTTTCATCTGCCCGTCAGATAGTCGTCGATACGGGACCGACTTTGCTCCATACGTCTACGGGTTGACCTCCTATCTCGGAGTCATGGGGACCAGTTCGACGGAACAAGATGGGGTGCTGATGGTCCGGGACTCGGTTCGCGTGACGGACATCACGGATGGCACATCGAACACCCTGATGATCGGCGAACGTCCGCCTGGGCCTCGAGGGGAGAAAGGAGGGTGGTACTCTCAGTGGGGGTCGGCAGTTTGCGCCACCAGCCAACTCTGTCCAGCGGGCTATTCTCTCTGGCAGATCGGTTCCGGCGTCGGCTGCCCCGTCGAAGGCCCCGCCCTGCAACCGGGCCGGCTCGACGACGCTTGTTCGGTGCGACACTTCTGGAGCCTGCACGGCGCGGGGGCCAACTTCGTCTTTGCCGACGGTTCGGTCCGGTTCATCACCAACCAGCAGGCGGGCATCTTGCCCCTCCTGGCGACGCGCGCGGGGGGCGAAGTCGCTTCCTTGCCGTGACTCTCCTGCCTGGCGTCTTGTCAAATTCCGGTCCCGGCGGACAATAACCTTCGATGTCGCCCCCCTCGGAGGACTCCTGATGACCCGCCTTCGCACCCTCCCGCTCCTCGCGCTACTGCTCCTCGCCGTCCCCGCCCTCGCCGAGGACTGGCCCGGCTGGCTCGGGCCGCGCCGCGACGGCAGCTCGACCGCCACGATCAAGCCCTGGAAGGGCGACCTCGAAGTCGTGTGGAAGAAGGGCGTCGGTGAAGGCCACAGTTCGCCCATCGTCGTGGGCGGCAAGGTGTTCCTGCACACCAAGGTGCAGGAGGACCGCGAAGCCGAGGCGGTCACCGCCTACGACGCGAAGACCGGCAAGGTCGCCTGGACGAAGAGCTACCCGCGCACCAAGTTCAAGAGCCTCTTCGGGGCAGGCCCCCAGTCGACGCCGACCGTGTCAGGCGGCAAGCTCTACTCTTACGGGGCGACGGGCCTCCTGACGTGCTTCGATGTCGCCAAGGGCAAGCAACTCTGGCAGGCCGACACGCTGAAGGACTTCGCCCCCCCCGCGTTGACCTTCGGGGCGGCCTGCTCGCCACTCGTCGAGGGCGACAACGTCTACGTGAACGTCGGCGGCAAGGGTGCCTCGGTCGTCGCCTTCGGGAAAGAGGACGGCAAGGTCGCCTGGCAGCAACTCGACGACCGCGCGAGCTACTCGTCCGGCATCGCGTATGGCCCGAAGGGCAAGCGCGAGGTGGCGTTCCTGACGCAACAGGGCTTACGCGGCTTCGACGCGGAGGAGGGCAAGAAGCTCTGGGAATACAAGCTCGTCGATAAGCTGAACGAGAGTTCGACGACCCCCGTCTTCGTCGGCGACACGCTCCTCGCCAGTTCGGTCACCTTCGGCATGGTCGGCCTGAAGTTGGAGCCGGGCGACGACGGCGTGAAGGTCAAGGAGTTGTGGAAGAATCCCGCCCTGACGTGTTACTTCTCGACGCCGATGCCCGTGGGCAAGAAGCACGTCTACGTCGTCGCGGGCAAGCTCTCGTTCACACCGAGTTCGACGCTCTACTGCGTCGAGGTGGCGACGGGCAAGGTGACCTGGAAGAAGGACAAGGTCGGCAAGTACCACGCCGCGCTGATGCGGACGGGCGACGACAAGTTGCTCATGCTCAGCGACCTCGGCGAGCTCGTGCTGATCGACCCGGACCCGAAGGAGTATAAGGAGCAGGCCCGCACGAAGTTCGCCAAGAGTGACCAGATATGGGCGCACCCGGCGGTGTCCGGTGGCCTGCTCTACTACCGCGACGAACGCGATCTCTATTGTCTGCGATTGCCCGAGTAACGATTCGCGGGTCTCCTCGTTAGGTTGGTAGCGCGTGGGGTGAGATCATCGTCATGATCGCCTCACGCCCCCTACGAGGGTCGTCTCATGACCATGGTCGTTACCGCGCCCTGCGTCGGCTGCAAGCACAGCGACTGCGTCGTCGTCTGCCCGTGCGACAGCTTCCACGAAGGCGAGGAAATGCTGTTCATCAACCCGGACCACTGCATCGACTGCGAGGCGTGCATCCCCGAATGCCCCGTCGAGGCGATCTTCCACGATTCCAACGTCCCGGCGAAGTGGCGGCACTTCATCGAGCTGAACGCCGAGGGGGCGCGGCGGACCCCGGTCATCACGGAGAAGGTCGCTCGCTAATTCACGAAGGACGGCTCGAAGGGTGGTGTTCGGGGCTTGGGACTGTCTATGCCGTCCCCCTCACTTCGCCCACAGTTTGCGATCCAGACTCCGATACCCGATCGCCTCGATCACATGCTCCGTCCGTATCCCCTCGCTCCCCTCGAGGTCGGCGATGGTGCGCGCCACCCGCAAGATCCGGTCGTGTGCCCGCGCCGATAGCCCGAGGTCGTCCATCGCCTGCTGCACCAGCCGTTTGCCCGCGTCGTCGAGGGTGCAGTGCTTGCGCATCTGCCGGGTGTTCATGCGGCTGTTCAGGGTCGTCTCCTGCTCCCTGCGGCGTCGCTGATGTTGTGGTGCTGCCTGCGCATCAGCGGGCCATTGACCCGGCGCTCCTACCTCCCGAGTTCGCTGAGCAGCGCGTCGAGCCGCGACGCGAGGTCGGGCGGGAGGTCGCGCAGGAAGTCTCGACCGACCAGATCCACGTCGATCAGGTCACGGAGGTGAACGCGGTCCTGGTCCCGATTCGCCAGCAACTTCATGCGCACCAGGCCAGCGAGCGACACCACGGCCTTGCCCGCCTCCAGGAAGATCCGGTCCTCGACCGAGGGCGAAGGCACCGAACAATTCGCCGTGACTTTTTCTCCCGCCCAGAGGAGATGGACCCCCCGGCGCGGGTTGGCGTCGGTGCGATCGAGAAACATGCCGACGCCGAGTACCTCGAAGTAGTCCATGCCGATCGCCAGAGCGGCTGAGCGCGCTCGTCCGAGGTCCGCGCGATCGAGCAGGATATCGACATCTTTGGTGGTGCGGACGGCGGCGGGGTCTTTGGTAGCGACCCAGAGGGCGACGGCCTGCCCGCCAACGAGCGCGTAGGGGACACCTGCCTCCTCCAGGGCCTGCGTAATGCGCTGGAGGCGATCGGTCACTGCGTCGAGGGCCATGACGTATTTCTCCCATAGGCCCGGAGCAGGGAGTGCGGTGGTTGGAAGCATGAAGGATAGTCCTCGCTCACGTCAAAATACCCGGACGATGTACCCGCTTCAAGAGATCGAGGCGGTAACTTCGCCTACAATTTGCGATCCGTACTCCGATACCCGATCACCTCGAGGCAGCCGGTTCAGACATCCTGCGGACGGCTCCCAGACACCAGTGTACGCAACTGTTTAAGTTCCTCCTCCAGCGATCGGATGCGAGCATCCGATCGCTGAGATCCGAAGGATACACCCACCATCAAAATGAGAATCACGGTTCCGAAGCCCCCACTAGCGAGAGTCGTCGCGGCGGCTGTGGAGTAGACTTGCCCAAGGATATCGTTGTGTTTCCTCTGTTCTGGCGATGCCGTCTTGTCTCTCGACTCCTCTCGGTATCTTCGCGCCATGTCGAGAAAATGACTCCCGGTGTACCAGACGTGAACTGAATTTCCCACCAATAAAATATAGCCCATCAAGATCACGAACGAACCGAACGATTTCACAGTCGACTCCAAATTCGGGATGAATGCTGTATTTCGAGCTATTTCATGGCGGAGGCGATCGTCAGAGTCACTCCCTCACTTCGCCCACAGCTTGCGATCCAGACTCCGATACCCGATCGCCTCGATGACATGCTCCGTTCGTATCCCCTCGCTCCCCTCGAGGTCGGCGATGGTGCGCGCCACCCGCAAGATCCGGTCGTGCGCCCGCGCCGACAACCCCAGGTCGTCCATCGCCTGCTGCAACAGCCGTTTGCCGGGGTCGTCGAGGACGCAGTGCTTGCGCATCTGCCGGGTGTTCATGCGGCTGTTCAGCGTCGTCTCCTGCTCGCCGAAGCGCTCGCGCTGCACGGCCCGCACGCGCGTCACCTGCTCGCGCATGCTCGCGCTGTTGGTGCCGTCCGCTACGGCGGTGAGTTCTTGGAACGGGACGGCCGGGATCTCGAGGTGCATGTCGATCCGGTCCAGCAGCGGGCCGGAGATTCGGCCCAGGTAGCGCTCGATGATCGGCGGGGAGCATCGGCAGGCGTGGCGCGGGTCGCCGAGGAAGCCGCACGGGCACGGGTTCATCGCGGCGACGAGGACGAATCGCGCGGGGAACGTCGTCGAGCGCAACGCACGCGCGATCGTGACTTTGCCGTTCTCGAGGGGCTGCCGCAGCACCTCGATGCTCCGGCGGGCGAACTCCGGCAGCTCGTCGAGGAAGAGGACGCCGTGATGCGCCAGGCTGATCTCCCCCGGCGCGGGCGGGTTGCCGCCGCCGACCATGCCGGCATCGCTGATCGTGTGGTGCGGCGTGCGGAACGGCCGGCGCGTCAGGAGCGGCTCGTCGGTCGGGAGTCGGCCCGTCGCGCTGTAGATGCGCGTCGTCTCGAGGCTCTCGGCCTCCGTCAGGGGTGGCAGGATCGTCGGAAGGCGGGCCGCGAGCATCGATTTGCCGGTGCCGGGTGAGCCGATCATCAAGACATTATGGCCCGCCGCGGCGGCGACGATGAGCGCGCGCTTGGCGAACTCCTGCCCGCGGACGTCGGCGAAGTCGATGTCGTAGACGTTCAGCCGCGTGAAGACCTGCTCGACATCCGACTCGACGCGCGGGGGGTGGAGTTGCCCCGCGAGGATGCCGACGGCGTCGGCGAGGGTGTGGGCACCGTAGACCTCGACCGCCTTGACGACGGCGGCCTCCCTCGCGCTGGCGGCGGGGACGATGAGCTTGCGGATGCCGCACTCCGCCGCGTTCATGGCCATCGCCAGCGTGCCGCGAATGGGACGAAGGGTGCCGTCGAGCGCCAGTTCGCCCGCGATGCCGTACTCGGACAGCCGGTCGGCCGGCAACTGGTCCGTGGCGACGAGGAGGGCGATGGCGATCGGCAGATCATATGCCCCGGCGTCCTTCTTGAGTTCCGCCGGGGCGAGGTTGATGACGGTGCGTCCGGGGTGGCGCTTGTAGCCGAGGTTGACCATCGCGCGTTCGATGCGGTGGATGCTCTCGCGGACGGCGGCCTCCGGCAGGCCGACGAGGACGGTCTTCGGCAGGCCGACCGCCGTATCGACCTCCGCGACGACGGGGACCGCGTCGATGCCGACGAGGGCGAACGTGTTGAGCCTGGCGAGCATGCGCGGGCGAGCCTCGATGATGGGAGGGGTTCCTCCTCCCGTTCTACTCGATCGATAGGCGTACATCAACGATTCGCCGGCCACTTCGGCGGAATAGGGGGACTTCCCCGCCCCGGCCAGTGTCGGGGGAGGTCGTCCATCGCGTGCTGCGACAGCCCCGGCAGGGGTCGGCGAGGACGCAGAGGTTGCGCTTGCAACTTGTTCCTGCGGCGGTTCGGTGTCGTATCCGCCCACTGGATGGCACGGGCGTCACCTGCTCGCGCATTCTGGCACTGCTGGTGCCATCGACGGCGGCGCTCGGCTTTCGCGGGGATCTCGATGCGGCCCTATCCGTCGCCCTCTGGCCTCATCATCTCCTCAACCCTTCGGTCCTTCTCCTTTTAGCCGCGATTCCAAAGCCCGCTCCAATCTCATGGCGTGACCCGCGATATCGTACTCGACATGAAGTCTGCCCCCCCTATGGAGCAGGATCGCGAAGCCGAATGGGACGGATCGACGCCGCCGGACGAGTGACTCCAAACCGATCAGTTCGGAAATCGGGAGTTCGCGGATAGTGGAGTGACCGGCGGAGTATAGTGGACCCCGATAACTGGACCACTCGATAAGCTATCGAGTGGCCCAAGAAAGGG
>JANXSH010000810.1 GCA_025356615.1 Planctomycetia bacterium
TGCCGACGCTCTTGCCGTCTTGTAGGACGGGGAGTTGTGAGATGCCCGAAGTCTGCATGAGGCCGATGGCGTCGGCGACGGTCGCATCGGGGTGGATGTGGACGAGGGTTCGCGGGCCGCGCAAGATCATGAGATCCTTGATCGACTGCACGGGCTGGTCGGTCTCGGTGAGGTTGTTCGCGACGAGCCAGGCTTCGTCGTAGAATTTGCTGAGGTAGTTGCGGCCGGTGTCGCAAATCAGCGTTACGATGAGGTCGTCGGCTGTACAGCGGCGGGCGTACTTGAGGGCGGCGGCGACGTTGGTTCCGCTCGAGCCGCCCGCGAGGATGCCTTCGCGGCGCGAGAGTTGGCGGGCGAAGTGGAACGACTCGGCGTCTCCGATGCGGATCCACTCGTCGACGAGTTGGCCGTTGAACGTCTTGGGGACGAAGTCCTCGCCGATCCCCTCGACCTTCCACGAGTGCGGCGTGCCGCCGCTCAAGACGCTGCCCTCGGGGTCGGCCCCGACGATCTTCACGTCCGGCTTGCGCTCCTTGAGGTAGCGCGCGACTCCGCTGATGGTGCCGCCGGTGCCGATGCCGCAGACGAAGGCGGTGATCTTGCCCTCGGTCTGCTCCCAGATTTCGGGGCCGGTCTGGTGGTAGTGGATCTCGGGGTTGGCGAGGTTCGTGAACTGGTTGGGCCGCCACGCGCCGGGGATCTCGCGGGCCAGGCGGTCGGCGACGCCGTTGTAGCTGTCGGGCGAGTCCGGCGCGACGCTCGTCTGCGTGATGATGACCTCGGCCCCGTAGGCCTTGAGCAGCGCGATCTTCTCGGAGGACATCTTGTCCGGCAGGACGAAGATGCAGCGGTAGCCGCGCACGGCGGCGACCATCGCGAGGCCGACGCCGGTATTGCCCGCCGTCGCCTCGATGATGGTGCCGCCCGGACGCAGCAGGCCGCGGCGTTCGGCCTCGCTAATCATGGCGAGGCCGACGCGGTCCTTGACGCTACCGCCGGGGTTCTGCGACTCGACCTTGACGGCGACGGTGGCGGTCACGTCCGTCGCCATCTTGCGCAGGCGGATGAGCGGCGTTCGGCCTATCGACTGGAGAATGGTATCGTGCATCGGCATTCCTTCCCGATGATTGCGGTGCCTACAGGAGAGAACCTGGGTTAAGTGTCATTGTGACGTATGGTAACGAGAAAGGCCATAGCATCCACGAACCCACGCATCGCAACGGGTGGGCTTCGGCGCACCCCTTGATCTCCCCACGCCATCGCATATACTCCTCCTCGCCCCCAACCCACCCTCCTGAGCCACTCCGATGAACACTCCGTCCCGTCGCGGCTTCCTCCAGTCCTCCCTCCTGACCGCCTCGGCGCTCGCAGCTGCCGGCGCTGCCGAGAAGCCCAACGAGAAGATCACCCTCGCCATCGTCGGGGTGAAGAATCGCGGCAAGGATCTCTTACGCGGATTCAGCACGTTCCCGGAGGTCGAGATCGCCTACGTCTGCGATCCCGATCTAACCGTCGTCCCCGCCGCGCTGAAGGCGCTGCCGGAGAGACACAAGCGCGTGCCGACGGTGGTGCAGGACATGCGCAAGGCGTTCGCCGACAAGGCCGTCGATGCCGTCGTCATCGCGACGCCGGACCACTGGCACGCCCTGGCGACGATCTGGGCGTGTCAGGCGGGGAAGCATGTGTACGTCGAGAAACCTGTCTCGCACAACCTCGTCGAGGGGCAGCGGATGGTCGAAGCGGCCCGGAAGTACAAGCGCGTCGTGCAGGTCGGCACCCAGCGGCGCAGCGCGGCACACCTCCAGGAGGCTGCCGAGTTCGTGCGCGGCGGGGCGCTGGGCAAGATCCCTTTTGCTCGCGCCTGGATCGCCGGCAGTCGCAAGTCGATCGGCAAGACGGCAGACGCCGAGCCGCCCGAGAAGGTGGACTACGACCTCTGGCTCGGGCCTGCACCGGAGAGGGCGTTCAACCCGAACCGATTCCACTACAACTGGCACTGGAACTGGGATTATGGCACCGGCGAGATCGGGAACAACGGCATCCACGGCCTCGACACGATCCGCATGCTCATGGGGCTGGACGCGCCGACGCGCATCAGTTCTGGCGGCGGGAAATACTTCTACGACGACGACCAGCAGACCCCCGACACGCAGCAGGTGTCGTTCGATTTCGAGACCTGCTCGGTCGTCTGGGAGCATCGCATCTGGGCCACGACCGGCGTCCGCAACCAGGGATTCGGCGTCGAACTCGTCGGCGAGAAGGGGACGCTCGTCGTCGATGGCGCGGGCTGGCACGTCGAGCAAGGCACCGAGAAGAGCGTGAAATCCACTCCGTTCGAGACAGAACACCAGCGCAATTTCCTCGACTGCGTCCGCAGCGGCAAGCGGCCCAACGCCGACATCGAGATCGGCCACCATAGCACGCGACTCTGTCATCTGGGCAACGTCGCCCACCGTCTCGGACGCACTCTGCGATTCGACGCGAGTACGCAGACGATCACCGGCGACGCCGCAGCGACGAAGTTGTTGAGCCGGACGTATCGGAAAGGTTACGAGGTGCCGGTCCGAGTTTGACGCCCTGGGAGGTCTTTTTCTCTTTTCGAGGAGCGTGCTCCCCTTGACCTGGGATGCGCACGCGCGGTACTCTCATGAACATCCTTACTTTTGCCATGATCGCCTCCAGACCCCCAAACGTTGGCGGAACTCCCGCTGGCGTGGGGTTCATGACTTAGCCGAGGAGTCGCG
>JANXSH010000884.1 GCA_025356615.1 Planctomycetia bacterium
TAGCGCAGCGGGTGCCTGACGGCATACTTGGTGTACCGTCGGGCAGCGAAACTGTGGCAGGAGGAGCCGGATGCGTTAGCGACGCACGTCCGGATCTGTGGGAGGCGCGGCGGGCGACCGCCGCGCCGACCCGGCCACCCCTGGTACGAATCGAGTCACTTCTCTCTTGCCAGTGCTTTCCCTCGTGGGTATCGTTAAAGAGATGAGTGGGTGTTCACATCGAGGATCACTTCGGTAACGATCCACTCGGGTAGGACGATAGAAAAAGGGCACCCAGTGGAGTCGTCCTGAGTCATCGACGGAAAAACCTTGCGGGCGTAACTCAGTGGTAGAGTTCTTGGTTCCCAACCAAGTTGTCGTGGGTTCGAATCCCATCGCCCGCTCTGTACTCATTCGCTATCAGGATCCCTCTTCCGCCCTTGCAGAGTAAGTACTCGAGACCTCCATCCCTCCCGAGGGACGCATGATGATTCGGGATCTCATTATCGCCGGGGTCCTGTGTGCGACGATGGCGCTGCCGAGCGACGCGAGCGAGAAGCCGAAGTCGCAGACCTACGAGACGCCGCAGGAGTGCTTCCGCGCGCTGGTGGCGGCGGAGGAAAAGCGCGACCAGAAGACGTTTGTCGGCTGCCTCGCGCCGGAGTCGCAGAAGAGGATGGCCCTCGAGACGGTCTACGCGAGTCTGGAAGGTCGCATGGTGAAGGGCAAGGACGCCGAGGAACTGGCGAAGATGATGAGGCCGGTCGCCGACGCGCTGGCCAAGCACGGTTTGACCAGGGAGGCGACCAGAGACATCAAGCCCGGCAAGAAACCGGAAGAACGTCGAAAGGCCGAGGAGGCCATCCTCCCGCTCATCAAGGATCCCGCCGGGCTGCTGGTCGATACGATGGTCGCCTTCGACCAGGCAATGGGGATCAAACCGGGACGCACGGCGAGCGGGAAAACGCTGACCGACGTGAAGATCGACGGCGACAAGGCGACCGGAGTCGTCGTCATCAAGGGCAAATTCTCGGAGAGGAAGGAGCCGGTGTCCTTCGTCAAGATCGACAAGGGATGGCGCGTACTCTTCGAGCCGCAGGTGAGGAAGAAAAAGGATGAGGAGAAGAAGTCGAACGAGATCGCCTTCCGGACCACCGTCGCGGCACTCGCCAAGGAACTGCAAGCCGACCCGAAGGCCATGAACAAGAAGTACGAGGACAAGGTCATCGAGGTAGAAGGTTATGTGCTTCGCGCCAACAAATACCTGGCGTCGGACATCGGGTTGATTGGCGTGAAGGTCGCACCCGATCGCGCCGAGGCCGCAGTGCGGTGTCGCGTCGGCCCCGCCGACAAGGCGTGGTCGTTTGGGCCGGGTCAGAAGGTGAAGATCGTGGGCCGGTTCCTCTCCGGCTCGAGGGCCTTCGGCATCGATATCCGATTGGGAGATTGCACCCTCACGCCACTCGAGGCCAACCCGACCCGGAAGGTCACTTCCAAGGATCTGACGGCCGAGTTCGCGAAGGGGGAGGACGCGGTCCGCGAGAAGTACTTCGGGAAGGCCCGGACGGTAGAGTTCATCGTTGAGGGGACCGTAGCGGACGTTCGGAGGGATATGTTCGACGACGACCTGGGCAAGAAGCGCCTGCTCGTCGTTCTTTCCGGGAGTGGCGGCATTACCGTCAACTGCCGGGTCGAGGAGGCGACTTACAAGGCGACGAAGAACGGCGACAAGGTCAAGATGAAGGGCACCTGTAACATTCTCGATTTCAACGAGAAGGAAAAGCGTTTGAACGTGGAGTACGCCTTCGTCCTCGAAAAGGACTGAGAGGCTGTGAAAGATCGGGCCATGTAAGGGACGCCCTCCGTGGCGTCCCCAGGCCGGCACGGAGGCCGGACCCTCCAGACTCCGAGGCCGGATCGGCTCCAACCCCTTCTGGCATCGCGAAGGCGTCGTCACCCGACACCCCGAGCAACCTCATGATCGGCACGCGGCTGGGTTCGTGGATCCTCGAATCGGAGATCGGCCGGGGCGGCATGGGAACGGTCTACCGCGCCCGTCGCGCCGCCAACGCGGTGGCGGGATCGGAGCGGGCCGCGGTCAAGATCCTGGCGGCCGAGTTGGCGACCGAGGTCGGCTTCCAGCAGAGATTCCAGCGCGAAATCGCCATCCTCCAGCAGCTCGACCACGAGGTCATCGTCGCCTTCTACGAGTCCGGCGTCGAGGGCCATCAGTACTGGTACGCGATGGAGTACATCGACGGCTCGAGCTACGAAGAGATCCGCGAGGAAAGGGGCCGGCTCCCCTGGCAGGAGGTACTCGAACTCGCCTGGCAACTCGCCCCCGCGCTCAAACACGCCCACGATAACGGCGTGATCCACCGCGACATCAAGCCGTCGAACCTCCTCTGCGTCCGCGACGAGGCCGACTCGGACGGGCCGGCCCGCGTCAAACTCACCGACTTCGGCATCTCGAGCCTGTTCGCCAGCCCCCATCTCACCGTCACCGGCGGCGTCATCGGCACGCCGGAATACCTCTCCCCGGAGCAGGCCGCTGGCAAGCCGGTCACGAAGCGGAGTGACCTCTACTCGCTCGGCATCGTCCTGTACGCCCTCACGACGGGCAAGACGCCGTTCGAGGGCGAGCCGATCGCCCTGTTGCACAAACACCGCTATGGACAATTCGATCGACCCAGCCGGATCGTCCCCACGATCGACCCGGAATTCGAGGAGATCGTCTGCAACCTCCTTGAGAAAGACCCCGCGAATCGACCTGGCGATGCCGGTGTCTTGTTCCGTCGCCTCGACAGCCTTCGCCGCAAATTGTCCCGCATGGAGGCGATAGCGATGCTGCCCACGCAGTCGGATGCGACGCGCTCGGTCGCGGAAGGCACCGGCCATGCGACCTTCGTCAGTCGGGCCGTCCGGGCCGAACTGGAGGCCCAGAATCGGGGCGGCCCGGTCAAACAATTCTTCAACCACCCGTTCGTCATCGTCGTCGGCTTCTTCCTCTGCGTCGGCACGATCGCGTGGACGTTCTGGCCCGCGAACCCCGAGTCGCTCTTTCGCGAAGGGGCGAGGCTCATGGCATCGCCGGACCCCGACGACTGGGAACAGGCCTGGTCACGCTACCTGGACCCGTTGGAGACGAAGTTTCCCGATCACGCGCACCGCGACGAAGTGTACGTCTTCAAACAGAAGCTGGACGAGTCACGCGCGGACGCGAAGATCGACCCCACCCGGCGATCCCACCGCCCGATCGCAGAGGCGCAATGGTTCTACGAGGCCGCCCTGCGCCACCGCCGGCGCGGCGACGACGCCGAGGCCCGTCGGATACTGGAGGCCCTGATCGACGCCTACCGTGACATCCCGTCGCAGCGGCGATGGGTAAGTCTCGCGGAGCAAGAACTCGACCTGCGGCCCCCCCTGCGGAGTGCGCCGAAGACGGCTCGCGCGTTGCAGGAGACGATCGACCGGGCGAAGAAGTTGGAGGACGAGGGGAAGCCGGAGGCGGCGAAGGCGATTCGACGCGGGTTGAAGGAACTCTATCGCGACGACAAAGCGGCGATGGAGTTGATCGGGAAGGAGTAGGCTGAGGGTCAGGTAGACCCGGTAGTCTGCACCTGAGGTACGGGCAACGGTTCGATCGAGACGATATTGCAGTATTGGACCAATACGGTCCGATCGAGCATATCTCGCCGAAACGGATCGGAAATGCCCAGGTAGACCCACTGGTCGGCAACCAGGAAATGATCCCGATAGCGAATGTCGAAGACCCTATCCGTGGAGGTGGTCACTCGAAAAGGCTCGAAAGGTTCGGCCTGCTTCGCTTTGACGAACTTGTCGTGGAACATCGGTTGGCTCTCTAGTTGACTCGACCCCCTGAAGGTCGTTCAGAAGTTCAAGGGTGTCCGTTCGTACCTGCTTCGACTCTTGGGAGCATTTCGATCGCTACGATGTGTAGGAGATCGATTTTCAAGGAGCGATGCGTCTGTATCCCGTTCTGCTCTTGCGTAACCACTACCTGGACGGACCTCCGCTCGAGGGCGAACTGATCTGGGTGGTGGATGTCGAAGGTGATCCCCGTCGATATCAGTATACGAAACGGCACGAATGGCTTTTCATGTACCGCCTCTTGCAAATCTTCATGCGACATCTACCCTTCCTCCCTCTACCGCTATTCTACCGCGTCGATTTCCTACTGTCTATATTCCAGCGACGGCATCGCGTCGAGGTCCAGCCCCGCGAATCGTCCCAGGCGATACGACTCGACGGCCATCGCGGCCATCGCGGCGTTGTCGGTGCAAAGGCTCATCGGGGGGATGATGAGTTCGACGCCTTGGGCCTCACACATGCGCCCCAGTGCCTCGCGGAAGGGGCGGTTGGCCGCGACCCCGCCGCCGACGGCGAGGCGTTCGTGTCCAAGTTCACGCAAAGCTTGGCGTGCTTTGGACACCAACACCTCGACGACCGCCTGTTGGAAGCCGGCGGCGATGTCGGCGCGGAATGGTCCCGGTGGCGGGGCGGCGGGGCGGGCGTTGTTCTGCCCGCCGACGGAGTAGAGGACGGCCGTCTTGAGCCCGCTGAAGCTGAAATCGAGTCGCTCGTCGTGGATCATCGAGCGCGGGAACTTGAACGCCTTGGGGTTGCCCGATGCCGCCTCGCGTTCCAGGGCCGGGCCGCCGGGAAAGCCGAGGCCGAGCAGGGCGGCGACCTTGTCGAACGCCTCACCGGCGGCATCGTCGAGCGTGCTGCCGACGACGCGGAAAGTCAGCGCGGAGGGGCAGTCGAACAGCAGCGTGTGCCCCCCCGAGACGACCAACCCGACGCATGGGAAGATGTCGTGACCTGCGGCCAATCGACAGGCGTAGAGGTGGCCGTGGACGTGGTTGACGCCGATGAGCGGCACGCCGAGCGCCAGCGAAAACATCTTCGCCGCCGTCACGCCGACGAGCAGCGCCCCGACGAGGCCGGGCGTGTGGTGGACCGCAACGCAGCCGATGTCGGCGAGAGTGACATTCGCCTGGCGCAGCGCGTCATCGACGACGGGAAGGAGGCGCTGGAGGTGTGCCCGCGCCGCGACCTCCGGCACGACGCCGCCGAAGCGGGCGTGCAAGTCCGTCTGCGAGGCGACGACCGACGAGAGGACGCGCGGCTCGTCGGTGAAGACGGCGGCGGCGGTCTCGTCGCAGGAGGTTTCGATGGCGAGGAAGAGGGTCATGGGGCTTCACCGAGGTCATCGAGGTGCGCCCACAATCGGGGTAACCTCCGTCGGTACTCTTCGGGACTAGTGGAGAGCCATGCTTCTCCACGCAAGGGAACGTACTCGCGTTTCCCTGCCGTCAGATAGACACTCGTGTAAGCGTCCGATTCCGCAATGGGATCATTTCCTGTAACAGCGAACCACGCGCTTGCGGCGGCACCGTAGAGTCCAGCCTCGCAATCCATGTCGTCGGGATCGACCACATCGGCCAGCGAGTCGGGATCTTCGATCGCAGCCTCGAACACAGCCTTTCCCATGCCAAGCAACCAGAGACGGAAGTAGTAGAACCCGTCGTCCGACGCTCCGCCATTGATGAGAACGGCTGCCTGCCAGAGGTCGCGATGATACGCGCGGTCAGTCTGCTGGTCCATCCAGTGATCGAAGCGAACGATTTCGTCCGGCGGTAATCCTTTCAGCACGTCGCTGAGCGTCCCGCTCCAGTTATTCGGGGCCACGTCGCGCGGGCAGCCGACGGAGATGATGTCCCACCAGCGCTTGTCGTCGCTCCCCTCATTCATACTGCCCACCATATTTCGCGACGAGGCGTGGCAATCGGCGCTGCATCTCCGCCGGATCGTCGTCGTCCCATACTTCGCCGGTCATCTCATTCCCGATGGGTTGTTCCGAAACTCCGGGGTCATAGTCGTCCGTGCTCCTCCCGGTCACGGTCGCCCATGCCCTCTGTGCCGCGCCAAAGATTTCGGCCTCGGCGTCGTCGCTCAGATCGAGATCTGCAAGGCTGTCCGCGTTCGCAAGGGCGTTGTAGTATGCCGTCCGACCCTGTGCGACGAGCCAGCATCGGAAATAGTACATGCCATCGTCCCCACCAAAGCCTGTCGCATAATACTTGGCCACGATGAGATCGTGCCGATTCGCGTCACACGCCCGGTCCTCGAACCAACGATCGAAGGCGAGGATCTCATCGACCGGCAGTTTGCACAACTCCCGATGAAGCCCTTCACTCCACGCAGCCTCACCGGCCCCAGGCTTGCACGCCACGGAGATGATGTCCCACCAGCGTTTGTCGTCGCTCCCCATCATCCCTCCACCCCCACGACGAGATCCGAGGCGACCCCGTTGCGGTCCTTCGCCTGGCCGGGCCACTCCTTCCAGCGCGAACACTGTCGCCAGAACGCCAGCGGGTTGTCGTAGACGACTTTGCGGATCGTCTCCTCGGGGTGGCCGCGCCGGCGCAGTTCCAGCACCAGCTCGGGGACGGCGAGCGGGTCGCTCTTGCCCCAGTCTCCGGCGCTGTTCGCCATGATGCGGTCGGTGCCGACCATCTCGAGGATGTCGGCGGCCCGTGCGGGGGTGCATTTCGTCGTCGGGTAGAGCGTCATGGCGCACCAGAAGCCGCCGTCGAGGGCGAGGCGCACGGTGTGTTCCTCGACGTGATCGACGAGGACGCGGTGGGGCAAAACGCGCGAGTCGTTTTGGAGCATGTCGATGATCATCCGCGTGCCCTTGTACTTGTCCTCGAGGTGGGGCGTGTGGATGAGGATCAACTCGTTCGTCTTGGCGGCGAGGTCGAGGTGTTCCTGGAAGATGGTCGCCTCGTTGCGCGTGTTCTTGTTCAGGCCGATCTCGCCGATGCCGAGGACGTTCGGCTTGTCGAGGAACTCGGGGATGAGCTTGATGACCTCGCGCGAAAGGCTCACGTTCTCGGCCTCCTTGGCGTTGATGCAGAGCCAACTGTAGTGCCTAATGCCGAAGAGCGCCGCGCGCTTCGGCTCGATGTCGGTGAGGTGGTGGAAGTAGTCGCGGAAGCCCTCGGCGCTGTTGCGATCGAACCCGGCCCAGAAGGCAGGCTCCGAGAGCGCAACGCAGCCCGAGAGGGCCATGCGGTGGTAGTCGTCCGTGACGCGGGAGATCATGTGAATGTGCGGGTCGATGAAGTACATGGGTGCTATCTCCACTTGTCGAAAGGCGACTATTTCGGGCGAAGGGTGAACTTTACTCGAGTCTTACCGGGCTGAAGTTTCGGCGACCTTGGTCATTCTCTCCACCCCTTCGAACACCTCGAGGACGACGTGTTGAACCGTGGTGATCCGCGTGCGATCGAGATCGATGAGGTCGCCGTACTCGGCGATCGCGTCACATAGAGCGGACGCCGATTCCCGAGCCGATCGCAGGGCCGCAGGCTGATCTTCGGAAGGATCGAGGAGAACGCTCGAGAGACGCTGAAGATGCTCCAATCCGCTCGAAATTTCGCGCGAACGAGAGCGGAGCCGGAGGATCTCCTGCTGACTGCCTGGCTTGCCGGAAATGGTATGCAGGACGATGGCAAATGCGTTCATGACGCGAAACCGTTCCTCGAGGAAGACCTGCGGGTCGGGAACGCCGGTTATCAGCGCGGGAAGCCCGATCGAGAGTGTCCCCTGTACGAGTCCGACCAACTTCGCACAAGTCAACCGGGCCAGGGAGAGTTCGTCGGCGGGAAGGGCGGTAGTCGTGGAATCGTGCATCATCGAACTCCTGGATTACGAAAGCAAACCTGCCTGCCGAAGTTCTTGCCGAACGAAATCCGCATGGGGCTGCGTCATTGTGAGTGCCCCATCGACGAGGTTGAAATGACTCGTCGGGAGGAACCTCCCGTCCGACGAGACGAGAAACCCTCGCCACTCGATATACTTCGTGATGCCGAGCCTGTCCGCCAAGCCCTGGTGTCCCTGTCCGCCCGTTACCAGGTCGAAGCTCCCGATGCGGATCTCCCCGGTGGAAGGATTATACAGTCCGACCCCGATATCCTGCGGATTCGATCGGAAGGCGAAACGAAGGTCAGCCACATCGGCGGAAGGAATCATTCCAATTACCCAATGGCTACTCGAGCGGGGGTTCTATCCGAGAGGGCCATGCGGTGGTAGTCGTCCGTGCCGCGCGAGATCATGTGTATCTGCGGGTCGATGAAGTTCACAAATGAGGACTCCAAATGTTTGTGAGACGTATTTCGATTCCCATCCACGATTATGCGACAGGTTGGGACTGCGGATAGAAATATGCCCCGTCGATGCTGACTCCGCCGAGCACGGTCCCGTCGAACCGGGTCATGCCAGGATAGGGTTTCGTGTGTCGAACCGCGAACGGGCCATCTGCCACTGTTGGCTTCATCACCGCCAACGCCGCCTGGGTGAGAGAATCCTTCAACCCGATCACTTTGACCTCGAGCAGGTCGATCCACAAGTTGGGAATCCGGCGCAGAACCTCTTGTACCGAGCGGTAGGCGACAGCCGGACCCTTCTCGTCCACGATCGAGGAGGCGAGATAGAGGAACCACTTGCCATCGTCGGTCGGTTTAGCCCAGAATGCAATCGGAACATCGAACCCCGCAGTCGCGAGCGTTTCGATCAATCGTTTGCCACTCTCGGTCTGTTCATTCACCACTGCGTTTTGATCCATTCGAAAACTCCGTGTGCGAGATCGGCGATGGCAGTATTACCCCGGCCCGAAATATTGTCAATAATTACGGCCCTGCGGCGTATTGGGCGCAGGGGTGACGGAAGTAGCTCTTGACGTGTTCGGGCAGGTGCAGCAGCCCGCGCATGAATCGCTGGATTCGGGACCGTAGCTCT
>JANXSH010000914.1 GCA_025356615.1 Planctomycetia bacterium
GGTAGTGGCGAGCGGGGGGTGTCAACCCCCTGCACGAGGCTCGGAAGACAGGGGGTTTACACCCCCCGCTCGCCTCATGCAGGGGGTTGACACCCCCCGCTCGCCACTACCTCCCGCACACTCTCTCCCACCTAGGTGAACCCACTATGTCCGCGACAACCTCTCTCCCGCTGACGCCCAAGGACTTCGCCAGCGACCAGGAAGTCCGCTGGTGCCCCGGCTGCGGCGATTATTCGATCCTCGCTCAGATGAAGAAGGTCCTCGCCGGCCTCGGCGTCGAGCGCGAGAACACCGTGTTCGTCTCCGGCATCGGCTGCTCGAGCCGCTTCCCTTACTACATGAACACCTACGGCTTCCACACCATCCACGGCCGTGCGCCGACCTTCGCCACGGGCCTGAAGCTGGCCCGGCCCGACCTCCAGGTGTGGGTCGTCACCGGCGACGGCGACGGCCTGTCGATCGGCGGCAACCACCTGATGCACGCCCTGCGGCGCAACATCGACATCAAGGTGATCCTCTTCAACAACGAAATCTACGGCCTGACCAAGGGCCAGTATTCGCCGACCTCGCGCGTCGGCACGGAGACGAAGTCGTCGCCGACCGGCTCGACGGAGCATCCGTTGCGCCCGCTCTCGCTCGCCATCGCCTCCGAGGCGACCTTCATCGCCCGCACGATCGACGTGGACATCAACCACCTGACCGCGACACTCCAACGCGCCGCGGCCCATCGCGGATCGGCCTTCGTCGAAGTGTACCAGAACTGCAACATCTTCAACGACGGCGTGTTCGGCTACGCCAGGGACAAGAGCGTCAAGAACGACAACCTCCTCTACCTCGAACACGGCAAGCCGATGATCTTCGGCAAGGACCGCAACAAGGGCATCCGGCTGCACGGCATGACGCCCGAAGTCGTGTCGCTCTCGTCCGGCATCGCCCCAGACGACCTGCTCATCCACGACGAGCGCGCCGACACACCGACCCTGGCCTACCTGCTCTCGCAGATGGTCCACCTGCCGGACGAAGGCAGCTTCCCCGAAGCCGTCGGCGTCCTCCGCGACGTGAGCCGCCCGACGCATCACGACCTCGTCGAGGGGCAGATCGCCGCCGCGAGGAAGAAACAGGGAGGCGGAGACCTGCAAGCGTTGCTTACCGGAGACGAGACGTGGACGGTGGAATAGGGGAGTGGAGAAACGTGGGCCTAGAAGAAGTCCGCGTCCCCGGCATGAATGCCGGGTCGAATAGGAATAAGCCTGGAGAACCGGGTGCCGGCCGTGCCTACCGGAAGCTGGGCAGCATGGTTTACCATGCTTTTCACTATTCGACCCGGCATTCATGCCGGGGACGCGCCCTCTCGGACGTGCCTCCAACCTCGCGTGAATCTCGCGCCGATCGACACCTCGCCACGACTCCGGCTCGCATCGAGAGGGCGATCCGTCCTAGGCGATTGCTCCGGCGGGATCGACCGTCCTTCGGGCGTAGCAATCAACTTGTCCAGGCGAAACAGACTCGGAAGCCGAAGACATCGTCGTGCTCCGCCGGATCGCTCCAGTTGCGAAACGCGGCGCGGCAGGCCACGGGAGCGTCGCACCAGCACCCGCCACGTAGCACGCGGTGGGTGCCGGATGGAGAACCTTGCGGATCCTTATTGTCCGCTTTTTGGTAGTATGCCGTGTCATGCCAGTCCTGGCACCACTCCCAGACGTTGCCGTGCATGTCGTACAGCCCCCAACTGTTCGGTTCCTTCTGACCGACGGGATGGGTCTGCCCGTCGCTATTGCCCTCGTACCATCCGACCCGTCTGAGAGCTTTCTTGCCCCCTCCATTGCAGAAGTTCGTTATCACGCCACTGCCGGCGCGGCAGGCGTATTCCCACTCGGCCTCGGTGGGCAGGCAGAAGGGCTTGTCGATGCGCTTGCACAGTTCGACGAGGAACGCCTGGCAGTCGCGCCAGCTGACGTTCTCGACGGGGCGGTCGTCGCCCCGGAAGTGGCTGGGGCGGCTGTCGTCGCCCATGACCCGGCACCACTGCGCCTGGGTGACGGGGACGACGCCCATGAAGTAGCCCTTGCTGAGGGTTACCTCCCGGATGGGCTTTTCATCCTCATGCACGGCCCCACCCATATGGAACGAGCCGGGCGGTATCCAGGCGAATTTCATCTCGACTCCGGGCACGGTCAGCACATCGCCCGAAGTCCGCGTCGAGAGAGGCGGCGCGGGCAGTATTACCTTCGGCTGTGGCAAAGCCTTCGGCGGCTGCACCACGTCCAGCGGCAGGGAGCCCCATTCGGGGATCGTGAAGCAGTGGCTGGGTGGCAAAGCCTCCGGTGACTGCACAACAACCGGCGGAGGGACTTCCTTCGGCTTGAGCGGAGCCACCGTCGCAGCGGGCACCTCCTTCGTCGTCGTCGGCTGGGGCACTGCCTTTGGCGGCGGCACAACGACCGGAGGGGCTCCCTTCTGTGTAGGAGGAACCACCTGCAGAGCGGCTGGCCCCACCACGGGCAGCGTTTCTACCTTCGGCGCTTGTGAAGGAAAATACACCTGGGAGCCATCGCTGTCGCTGCGGTATGTTTGATCGTTCCAGTCGCGAATGATTAGACGACCTTGTTCGGCGTCGGCGGCGGGAATTTCAATTTTGAATAGTGCGGCTAGCTCATCGGGCGAAATAGCTAGCCGTTGTGGGGCGCGTTGCTGAGCAGTACGAGGTTGAATCACCGGGACTGAAAGTTGGGCAGGCGGACTAGTAAGCGTTTCCACTAACGGCGCAATCGGCGCGTAACAGACTCGGAAGCCGAAGACATCGTCGTGCTCCGCCGGATCATTCCAGTCGCGGAAGGAAAAGCGACAGCTTCCTGGATCGTTAGCCCAAGAGCCGCCGCGCAGCACGCGGGACACACCAAGTTGCCGACATTGAGGATCTTTATTGCCCTCTTTCCGGTAGGTGGCCGCGTCATACCAGTCCTGGCACCACTCCCAGATGTTGCCGTGCATGTCGTAGAGCCCCCAGCGGTTCGGCTCCTACTGCCCGACGGGATGGGTCTGCTCGTCGCTATTACCCTCGTACCATCCGACACGCCCGAGCGCCTCCTCGTCGTCTCCGCTGTAGTAGTTCGTCGTCAAACCACTGCCCGTGCGGCAGGCGTATTCCCATTCGGCCTCGGTGGGCAGGCGAACGGGCTTGTCGATGCGTTTGCGTAGCTCGGCGAGGAACGCCTGGCAGTCGCGCCAGCTGACGTTCTCGACGGGGCGGTCGTCGCCCCGGAAGTGGCTCGGCTGGCTGTCATTGCCCATGACCCGGCACCACTGCGCCTGGGTGACGGGGACGACGCCCATGAAGTAACCCTTGGTCAGGGTCACTTCCCGGATGGGCCTCTCATTGTCGGCAGTACCGCCCATCTTGAAAGAGCCGGGCGGTATCCAGGCGAATTTCATATCGACTTCGGGCACGATCAACACATCGCCCGGAGTCCTGGTCAGGGACGACGACGTAAAGGGAGAGTTCTTCGGCGTCGGCTGTGGTACGGCCTTCGTTGGCGGCACCACGACCGGCGCAGGGACTTCTTTCGGCTTGAGCGGAGCCACCGTCGCAGCGGGCACCTCCTTCGGCGTCGTCGGCTGGGGCACGGCCTTCGGCGACGGCACAACGATTGGAGGGACTCCCTTGGGTGTAGGGGGAACCACCTGCATAGCGGCTGGGACCACCACGGGGAGCGTTTCCACCTTCGGCGCTTGCGGCTCGACCACCTTCGCCTCCCACCCGCGAATCTCCGCCAGCACCGCGTCGAACCCCGCGTGCCGCGCCCTTGGCCCGGTAACTTCGCGGCGCAGGCAGCTGCCGATCAGCTTGCGCCACCGGTCGCGCCAGGGTTCGGGCACATCCTCCCACTCTTCCTCTCCCGGTTCGAGGTGGCCGAACAGCATTTCGACGCACAGCTTGCCGAAGCTGTAGACATCGGAGTATCGCCCCACCTCCCCACCGCGCAGGTCGCCGCGCTGCTCCGGGGCCGCGTAGCGGAAGGTGTCGGAGAAGCTCTTATCGCGCTTGGTTTGCCTGGCGGCGGCGATCGTGGTGCGGGTCGCGGCGTGACGGACGGCGAGGCCGAAGTCGATCACGCGCATGGACCAGCCACTCTCACCACGAATGGCGAGGACGTTGGCGGGCTTGAGGTTGCGGTGCAGGATGTTTGCGGCGTGGGCCGCCTGCACGGCCTCGGCGACGCGGCGGGTGACCTCGGCGAGATCGGCGGGGCCGAGTCGGGCCACGGTCTCGAGGGACTGGCCGGCGAAATACTCCAGCACGAAGTATGGCCGGCGCTCGTTGTCGAGGTCGGCAAAGGCCTGGTCGCGGATGCCGATGATGCCCGGATGGTGAAGGTTGTCCAGGGCGTGGGCTTCGGCGAAGATATCGTCAATAGCCCGCGTGAGGTCGTTCTCGAAGAGCGACTTGATGGCCACCTCGTCGCGCGCGAACTTGTCCCGGCAGAGGAATACCGCCCCGAATCCGCCCACGCCGAGCAGGGCCAATGGTTCGTAGCGCTGGAAGGGGAACGGCTCGTAGGCGCGATCCAGCGCGACGGCCTGGCGCAGCGACTCCAGCGCCTCGGCCCAGTGCGACGCCTCGCACGCATCGCGAAACGCCTTGAAACGCGCGGCGGCTTCGGCGGCGCGGTTCTGAGCCGCGCGGGCGACCTCGGCGGCGGCGGTGTGGCTCGCCTGAGCCTCAGCGAAGTCGCCGGCGGCGCGCTCGGCGTCGCCGAGTTTGCCCCACAGGTTTGCCCCCACGGTGCCGGGCGGCATGGTTCTCATCTGATCGCGGACCTCGCGAAGCTGGGCTAGCTCGCGCTCGCTCGTCACGCTGACCTGGAACGGCGCGGTCGGCGCGGCATTGAGGGCGTGCTTCTCAAGGAGGGCGTCGAGTTTCTTGCCCATCTCGCCGAGCTTCTCGCCCATCGCGTCGAGCTTGTCGCCGAGGGCGAGTTCCAGCTCGGCGAAGCCGCGCCTCGTGTCCGCGCCGAGCAATCGCATCGTGTCGAGCGTCAGGCTGCGCGCCAACTCCTTATCCTGCTGGATCTCTCGGCACAGGAAGAACAAGAACGCCGACGCCAGCAACGGCACCCCGCACGACGGTGCGAGCCGAAGCAGAGCCGCGAGCGACGGTGCCTCGACGCGGAGGGCGTCGGCGGTGTTGGCGATGGCGAGGGTCGCCCGGCGGCGAAATCGGCGGGGACCGGACGCCACGATCAGCCCGGCCGTGACGCGAGCGAGGTCGGCCCCATGCAGCCCTGCGAGGGTGAAGCGTTTCGCCTTGTCCAGCCGTTGCCACTCGGTGAAGGCGGATGTTGTTACGGCCGGATCGATCGCCGTAAGCCCAGTAGGTGTCGCCGCGAGGAAGGCGCGGACACGCTCGCGCGTCGCCTTGAGGTCCGCATCGCGCCAGCGGTCCTTCAGCCACTCCCAACTTCCCTCACCTCCCAGTGCCAGGCCGACCGCCTCCCACGCCCGCCCGTGCGCGCGCTCCACGGCCTGGGGCAAGGCCGCCGAGTGGTCTGTGAAGCGGTCCGTGATCCACTTCCCGAGGGCGTCGCCGCCCGATTCGCTGACCTGACGCAGGGCGAACGCGATCAATCCGCCGGTGAGTGACATCGAGGTGACTCCAGGGGAGCGGGTGTATCAGGGTACTTCGTGAAGAGGCGTTGGGATTTCCAGGACCGAGCCGCCTCCTGGCTGGTGGGCAGAATCATCCCTTGGGCTCTACTCGAGGGCCATGATGTTATAGAAAACTCTAGTCGAGCAAATAAGTGGTCTCGCCCTTCCTCTGGGTGTCCCGAATGATCTGTCCCTGGTGTGACACGCACAACCTGCCCGGCGAGGACATCTGCCGCGAGTGTTCGATCGACCTCACGGAGCTGGACCGTCCCGTCGCGCAGGACCGCGTCGAGCGTAGTCTGATGGACGACCCGGTGAGCAG
>JANXSH010000532.1 GCA_025356615.1 Planctomycetia bacterium
CATCGACGACCACATCGAGGATCTCTTCAACCTCCTCGCCTTCCTCGGCGAACGGCGGACGATCTACCTCCCCGAAGTCGTCTTCGAGCATACGAACGCCGTCGAGATGGCCACTGGTATCCTCGAGTACCACGCCGAACCCCGACTCCTCGCTCTCGATGGGCCTCGATTCCTCGCCCTGTTCGACGAACGAAAGCGCCTCGTCCTCGACCTGCTCGACCTCATCGCGCCGTCGGGATCGCGCCGACATCGGGAATCTACCCTCGCCACAGTCGCCGACCCCGTCGCGCTGCGCGTCCCAACACGACAGATCGTCTGGTCGTCGATGCCGCCACCGACCAGGCTGAACGTGATGGCCGCGCGCTTCTGGCGCTGCTGGCGCGAGCGAGGCGTTCGCGGTCTTCTGCGGGCCGTGAGTCGGAGGATGCGCCGGTAGGCGAGAATGCTCCCCTCGCCCCCTGTACTCAGGGGGAGAGGGGTCGGGGGTGAGGGGGTTGGGTCAGGCACACGAAGAACCCCTCACCCCTAACCCCTCTCCCCTGAGTACAGGGGCGAGGGGGACCGGACGAAATGCTGCTTGCCCTTATCGCTGAATCAGTTGGAGGGACTCCGTCACCGGCTGCCACGTCGCGGGCGGTGCCTCGGGGGGAAGCAGCGTATCGGGCACCTCGAGCCGCCCTGAGAGCAGATCGCGTTCGAGCTGGTAGGCGGTCATCGCGTTGATCTGCTTGACGGTCTCCGGGCCGAACGTGCGATCGACCATTTGGAGATACGACGGGTCGCGGTAGTAGGTCGAGAACGCCTCGTCGCGGAATCGCAACACCTCGCGCGCGGGCAAGTGGCGCGTCGGAAGGGGCAGGCAGTCGCGCGAGTGCTGCGAGTAGCCGGTCCACGTCTGCGGCAGGGCGACCCCCTGGCGCGCGGCGAGGGTGTAGAGCGGCGACCCCGGATAGGCCATCGCGGAGTAGAAGTTCGCGAACTCGCAATTAAGTTCGCGCGCCAGGTCGAGCGTCGATTGCATCGAAGCGCGGTCGTCCTCGGGCAGGCCGAAGATGTAGTTGCCGATGACGTGGATGCCTGCGGCGCGGATCTCCGCGATGACGCGGTAGATGTCCTCCTGCGCGAATCCCTTATCGACTTCGTTTCGGACGCGATCCGCCCCCGACTCGATGCCGACGGCCAGCCAGGTGAACCCCGCGCGGCGCATCTTGTCGAGCATGCCGTCCTTGATCGTGTCCACGCGGGTGTACGCCCAGATGTTGAGGTCGTAGTTGCGCTCGATGATCTTGTCGCAGATGGCGAGGACGTGGCGCTTGTTGAGGACGAACATCTCGTCGGCGATCTTGATGTTGCGCACGCCGTAGCGATTCACGAGCGTGTCGATCTGCTCGATGACGCGGTCGGGGCTCCAGAAGCGATAGCTGTTGACCGACTCACGCAGCCCCGCCGCCTTCTCGCCCTCCTTGAAGGGTGCCTGGATGCAGCAGAACGAGCAGTGATACGGGCAGCCGAGCGTCGTGTAGAGCGCGGCGTAGGGCTGGCGGTCCTGGCCGCCCAGGCAGTGCCAGTTGTGCGCCCGGTAGCGCTCCATCGGCAGCAGATCCCAGGCGACGCCGGGCATCGCCTCGTCCAAATTGGCGACGAGCGGACTCTCCGAAGTGCGGCGAACCTGCCCGCCATCGCGGTAGCACAGTCCCGGCACCTGGGCGAGCGCGGGCCGACTCGTTCGCAGCGCCTTCACGAGGGCGACGAGCGTCGTCAGCCCCTCGCCGGTGGCGACGTAGTCCGCCTGCTCCTCCTCGAGTGTCCGCTCCGGCAGCGCGGCGACGTGGCCGCCGACGAGGAGAACCTTACGCTGTGACGACTCCTGCTTGACGGCGTCACAAATTTGGCCGCATGCCGTCATGATCTGCGTCGAGGCGGAGGGCTGATGCCCATAGGCGACGACGACCGTAAGGACCGGGTCCAAGTCCTCGACACGCTCGGCGACTTCGGTCGGGATCAGTTCCGACGCTTCGGCGTCGATGACCTCGACGGACAGCCCCGCATGGCGGCAGTACGTCGCCATCAGCCCCGCCCAGACGGGGTTCTCTATCGCGGTCAGTTTCGTCCCGAGCGACTGATAGACCTGCGTCCGGCTGGACGGGTTGATGAGGACGAGGTCGAGTTTCTTCGTCATGGGAGGTAGCTCCAGAAGAAGATTAGCCTCAGATGAATACAATTATCGAGAATGAATTCATGATTCTATCTGTGTTCATCTGTGTTCATCTTTGGCTAATTCTGATTGGCGGTCTCGTTGAGCAGCTTGCACAGTTGCAAGATGCGTTTCGCGTCGATCGCCGGGTAGTTGCCGATGTACATGCCGTAGAAGTGGACGTGATCGGCTCGAGGGTAGTTCTTCCACGCCTCGGGGCCGACGATGGATCGTAGGTACGGCTGGCGGACCTGGTTGCCGCCGCCGGCGGTGCCGCGTCGGAACTCGACGCCCGCGTCGCGGAGCGTTTGCATCACGCGCTTCATCAGCACGTCATCCGCACGGCGGAGGATCAGCGTGAAGGCGTAGTTACTGCTCCCCTCGACGGCGAAATCCGTTTGATAGACTTCAGAGTCGAGATTGTCGAGGAAGAGGCGGAGATTTTTCGACCGGCGGGCGATCGTCTGGTCGAGGCGTTTGAGTTGCGATCGGCCCATGACGGCGTTGATCTCGGTGCTGCGGACGTTGTATCCCGCGTGGGCGAAGATGAAATCCGGGTTGAGATCCGGGTATTCGTCGGCCATCTCGCGCTTCCTGCTGGCCGAATCCAATTCGCGAATCATGCCGTGGCTGCGCAACATGCGGACGGTCTCGTAGAGGTCCGCGTTGTTCGTGCAGACCATGCCGCCTTCGATCGTACTCAGGTGATGCGCGTAGTAGAACGAGAAGTTCGACGCCAGGCCCAACGAACCGAGCCGTTTGCCCTCGTGGGTTGCGCCATGTGATTCGCAAACGTCTTCGATGAGGGGGATGCCCCGTCGCGCCAACTCCGAGAGCAGGCGCGGCGTCAGAGCGTTATACCCCAACACATGCGTAAGGAACACGGCGCGGGTGTTAGATGTGATATGCTCCAACACCTGGTCGTTGTCCATGCCGAGGGTTCGCGGGTCGATGTCCACGAAGACGGGCGTGAACCCGGCGTGAAGTACCGCGCCGATGTCAGATACCCAGGTGATCGTTGGGACGATCACCTCGCCACCCGCGCCGTACAGTTCGCGCAGCGCGGCGATGGTGACGAGGTTCGCCGACGAACCCGAGTTCACGAAGACGCTGTGCCGGACGCCGACCCACTCCGACCACTCCCGCTCGAACGCCCGCACGTTGGTGGATTGCGTCAAGATGGGGTCGTCCTGCTGGAGCAGGCGGCAGACGGCGTCGAGGTCCTCGCGCAGGATGTTGTTCTTCATCAGCGGCCAATCGAGGCCGCGTGTCGCGGTGCGGGTCATCAGAACGGCCCCCGGAACGTGATATTCTGCTCGTCGGATCGCTTCGCGGGCATCCAGCCCGTCGCCCGGCCTTCGACCATGTCGCGGGCCGCCGCCGCGATGCCGCGCGCCTCCGGGTAGAACAAGCCCTCGAGCGCGGGCGTCGTCGGGCACGTCGTCGGGGCGAACCCCATGCGCTGTAGCCGGAGGTCGCGAATATTTCCGAGGCGCTCCGCGACCCCGGCGACGATCTCGGCGGCAGCGCCGCAGTTCGTCCAAGCGGTATCGACGACGATGAGCCGGCCCGTGCGCTCGACCGACTCCGTGATCGTGTCCATGTCG
>JANXSH010001047.1 GCA_025356615.1 Planctomycetia bacterium
CCGCCCTGCGGCAAGCCCAGGGCATCCCAGCACAAAACGTGCCGGACACTGTTGCCAAGGACTACAAGAAATCGATGAGGACCATCTTCGTCGAAGAACTCCCGGCACGGAACTATCGTGCCATTCCTACGAAACCGGGAAGTTAAAAACGGTTAGTTCCTTACTCCAGATCCCACACCACGATCCGCCCATCCGCCCCGCCCACCGCTGCCGTCATCCCATCCGGCGCGACCGCGAGCGAGTACAACGCCCCCAGTCCCCAGTCGAACGCGAAGCGTGACTCCCCCGACGCCATATCCCAGAGCTGGACGACGCCATCGCGGCCCGCGCTGACGAGTGTTTGCCCATCGGTGGTGAACGCCAGCGCCGTGATGGGCTGGTCGTGGCCATGCAGGTCCGTTACGGTCTCGCCATCGTGAAGCGTCTTCACCACGATGCCAGGCGCATCGCCGCCGATCGCCATCACGTCGCCGCGCGGGGAGAGCGCGAGGCAGCGTATCCAGTCGGGGTGAGTGCATACGAGTCGAGGTTCTCCTCCGATCCAGATGGTGTCCCACTCACGAACTGTCCGGTCGTGCCCCGCCGAAATAAGTTCCTGGCCATCGGGCGAAAAGGCGACTTGAGTGATCGGCATGGAGTGGCCTCGGAGTACAAGGGGATGAGCGTCTCTCATTGGTCGGTAGATCCTGATGACACCATTTCCTGATCCCATCGCCAACATTGAACTGTCCGGAGCGTAAGCCACCGACCAGCCCTGTTCCACATCGTTGAGTGAGCGAACGTGTCCAGTGGTGCGAATCCAACTCCACTCGATCAGACGCGAATCCCACCCGACTGAGGCGAACTTACGCCCGTCGGGTGAAAATGCAATCCCCCGTATCCAGTCTTCGTGAAGCACCGGCCTCCGAGTCGATGTGCCAGACAGCGGTTTCCACAAGACGATGGTCCCATCCTCGCCGCCCGAGGCGAGCAGCTTCCCCTCCGGGTGGTATGCCAGCGCTCGAACTCCCCCTGTGTGCCCTTCCAGTATGCGCATCGCTCAGTCCGCCACGCTCTCGCCCATGATCTTGCGATACGCCGCTCGCGCCTGGTTATACGCCTTCTCCGCCGCCGCCCGCTCCTTCGCGCGGATCGCCTTCTTCTTCTCTTCCCAGCACTTGTCGATGCCGTCGAGGCACCACTTCGCCGATTTCTGGCTCGTGCGGATCGGTTTGCCGTCCACCAGGACGAACACCGGATTGGTGTGACTCGACCCAAGGATTCGCAAGGCGGCCCAACTCGATCGCGGGATCTCCACGTCGAACGACACCTTCTGCTCCGTGCCGTCCGCCACGATCTCCTTTGAGGCGATAGCCTTGCCGTTGACGACGACCTCGACGGCGACCTTGCGCCCGTCGGCGATCCGGCACCGCTCCAGATCCCAGTACGGCTTCTGGTTCCACGGCGTCTTACGGATCTTCTCGGTCTCCGGGGTCGATTTCGCGGCGAGTAGTGCTTGCACGGTCGCCTCCAATTTCACCTTGCCCGGCTTCACCAACTCGATCTCGCTCGACTTCAGCCCGACTCCCTGTCCGTTCACGGTGAAGTCGAGGAGGTGGCTCTTGCCGTCGCTGACGTAACATCGGCCCGCCTTGATGCCGTCGATCCAGGCGTCGAAGTCGAGCTCGCCTTCGAGGTGGACGTAGCTCCGGCCGATGCCGACGCGCTCGCCGTAGATGCACGGGAAGTCGGTCTCGCCGCTGATCCGGCAGCGGTAGCCGCAGTTGAGCGTGTGATACCAGATGTTGAGTTCGTAGATCGCGGGCGTATCGACCGTGGAGATGAAGTCGCACAGGTCGTGGGCGATGTCCACGAGGTACTCGTTCGCGCCGATCCCGTTCATGGGCGGGATGAGGTAATTCGGCAGTTGCTTCGTCGGGCCGACATCCAGCCCCCAGCCGGTGTGGGCGAAGCCGATCACGGCCCCCTGCCCTCGCGCCCATTTGAAGATGGGCAGATCCCAACTCGGCCACTCCTCGATGACGCGCGTTCCGGGGTAGTCCTGCTCCTTCAGTTTGAGAAGACAGATGTGCCCGCAGTGGCTCGACGGGAAGCCGGACACCTCGACATCGTAGCGCAACAGGTTGTCGGGCGTCGAGAGCGGATGGGACTTGCCGCTGAAGTAGCGCTTCTGGTGATACCAGCACGGCCCCCAGCTGAGGCAGCAACCGACGTTGAGATCCTCGCCAATGATGTGGCGCATCATGTCCTCGGGCGTCACGCCCTCGGTGGGGCTTTCGTAGTGGCCGCACCCCGCCGCATGGATGTGGTGGTCGCCGCTCCACCAGCCCTTCTTCGCGGGGTGCGTCCACCGGCTCAGAGTGAACTTCTCTTCGTGCGTCTTGCCTGCGGGCACGGTGATGACTCGGCTCTGGACGAGATACTCCGGGCCGCGCGTCCAGGTGACGGTGTACTTGCCGGGCTGGAGCGCGACGGTCTCGCCATCGGCGCGGTAGATTTGTGGGTGAAAATTGAAGTCGGGGGCGAGTCGCCGGGCCAACGATGGGTAGACCCGGCCGCGTTCATCGCGGAAGACGAACGACCCGATGACCGCCTTGCCGTGCCGGCTCGACTTGCCGTCGTGGTCGGTCAGCCGCAAGCGAAAGAGGACTGCTGGCGCGGCGTCGAAGACGATGCGGATCGGCTTCGTATCGATCGACTTGCTGCCCTTGGCGGAGAGGGTTAGGCCCAACGACGCCTCCTTGCGGCCCGCATCGCGGCAATAGATCGAGACGACGCGGTACTCGACCTCCAGCCCTGAGAGACCAGGCAAGAGGGGTTGCTCCTCGAACGCGAGCAGGTCGAGGAAACGCTTACTCACCTCGCCGACCGAGACGACCGTCGGGTCGGCCTTGGACGTGGAGCGGCGTGTCAGGGGCGCGGCGTTGGGGCTGGTCGGCGTGAGACGATAACCCTCGACGCCATCGGGGTTGATGACCTTGACCAGGAACGTCCGCCAACCCTGCTCGGCGAGTTCGGCAGCGGCAGGACCGCGAACGAGGGACGCTGTCACTACTTTGTCCTTTCGCAGCGTCACGGACAGGAGGCAGCGCGGATCGAGGATGCCCTGGACGGCGGCGACTCCCTTCGCCTGGTCTTTTTCTCCCTTCGCCGCCAGGATCGCCTTGCGATCGGCCTGCGTCAACGGCTCGCCGAGGCGGTCGAGCGCCTCGACCACTCGCGCCGCCTGAGCGGCGAGCGGCTGGAGTTCGACCTTGCTCACCCCGGGGGGAGCCGAGTCGGCCACCCGGCGAAGACCGCCCGACGAGGTCTGGACGAGCAGGACGGCAAATAGCCCGGCGAGGGATGACAACAAGACGATGAGGCGTGTTGTTCGCATGGCGAGGACTCCCAGGAGAGCGTCGAGAAGGTGTCTCGTACCCTATGCGGGACGCGGTGGAGATGCAAGGGGGGGGAGCGCGCCGGGGTTCCTGGCCCGCTTATTTCTACTGGAATCGATGAGATTGTTTATAGCCTCTGAGAGGCTGTGAATAATTAGTCATTTGTACACTGTAGCCCGTCAAAAATGGGTCGAAATTTAATGACTTACGTCGAATTCTGAACCTGTTTACTGTACAAACATCTAATAATTCACAGCC
>JANXSH010001073.1 GCA_025356615.1 Planctomycetia bacterium
TAAATCCTTGATGATATCCCATTGGGCATCCGTAAGGTCCGTTCGGTACGGTTTTCGCATAGCTCGGCGGCTCCTCTTGACGTATCTTCTTGGTACTCCTATATGTTATAGAGATTCTTCGTTCCCGGATAGCCTTTGAGATGGCCCGACGAATTACGTTCGCAACTAGGCTCGGAGTGACGGTCGCGCCGAGTCCTGTCAACCAGTTATCCGGCCGTGGTTCCGTGCAGATGGCAATCAAAATCGCCCCGCCGTCTTCGTGTTCCACCGTGAATCTGAGAGATCCCCAACAGAGCGCCTGGCCGTAGGTCGGCTTGTGTCGAACTCGCCACAAGTACCGACCTCCATCCACGACGATGAGACGGCTCCTGACTTTTCGCATTGCCATACAACACCTCGCCTCGAACTCGTACTTCTCCCATCCCCCGCTCGGCATCAATCCTACCCGCCGCACCGCACCTGTCAACGACTGTCCCCATCACCTGTTTCGAAACCACCGATGGGATGATCTGGTTTGGTCGAACGGAAGGCGATCCGCTCCGCCAAGGTGAGGATCGCCCCACCTGGATTCGCACATAAACTCCTCCGCAATCGTCCCCGGCGGCTCAGGCCAGGTTCGTTGGCGATCAGCCGTCCTGAAGACGAGAGGAACGAGCCGGTGTACAATGGCTAGGAGGAGAACTCTTCAACCGGGGCGTCTGTGAGGGACAGCTGGTGTCTAGATCGTCGTTGGGATATCTTGTCGATCCAGACACGATTGACAAGATCGCCCTCGGTTCGTGGCAGAACGAAGAGACGTTCTGGAAAGGACTCGTGGAAGGGAAGAAGTTGCATCACCTCGGAGATCCCGATCCGGTTCGAAACTCTCTCCGCGATCGACTTGCTATCGGTCACACTGTTTTCGCGGGTAGACCGAGAGGCTTGGCCGAACTCACTGCCTTCATCAAGGACGAGACAGCGAGGTTCTTGAACAAAGAGACGCTCAGGCGAATTTCGTTCGACCTAACCAACATCAAGACATTGTCCGGTGGGCTAGGGGAGGGGCTTTTCGTGATCTTCGAACTGAAACGGGTGGTCGGAAGCGACTCGCTCTTCGGAAAGACCTCCTTCTACGAAGAAGGCAAATGCCTGAACTGGAAACGGGTGGAGCTTCGACAGCACATCGATGCTATCCTTGCGGCATCCGAGGAGATCGATTCATGAACACCTTACGCAAACCGGACTGGAAAAAGCCCATCGCCACAGGTCTCTGGGGCATCGGCTATCATGTGAAAGATCACTTCGACGTGGTACTGCTCTCGAACGGAATCGATATCGGCGTCGATGATTCCGACCGGCTATGGCCCTTCTTGGTGATGCGAGACGGTAAACGAGATGTTGGGGCCGAGCGATCCCTCCGGACGCGGTGCGAACTCCGAAGCCTTCTCGAATGCCGACCACTCGACAACGAGGAGATCCTTCATGTTCGTAAAGTTGACCTCGAGGAATTGTTGCTAGCCCTGCGTCTCTCGGCGTGAATCGAAAAGGATGTCGTCCTCGTTGGTGAGGGCGAGGGGCAGTTTCGCTCGGTCGAGATGTTCGGCGACGAAGCCCCTCACGGTGCCTTCTTCACCCGCAGATCCTCCACCGTCGCGGCAAACCCGGTGACGCGATTGTCCTTCAGCTCCACCGTGCCGACCTTCGCGCCGATACGGATCCCCACCCGACGGCCCGCGCCGCGACTCTCGGATATCCGGTTGCCGACGAGTGTCACGTTCTCGACCTCGCCCTGGATGTCGATGGCCGCCGAGCCTTCGGGGCCGTTGTCGTCGAGGCGGTTGTTCTCGAGCCGGTTGCGGTGCGGGGCGAACGCCTTGCCGCGCTCGGGGCGGAACAGGACGCCGACCGTCTTGCTCTCGCGGATGTCGTTGTCGCGGATGAGGTTGTCCGTGTCGCGGTGGCCGATCGACAGGCCGACGGCGTTCCCCACCAGACGATTCTTCTCGGCGAGGCCGCCCCGAACGCCCCAGCAGAAGAACAGGCCGATCTGGTTGCGCTCCAGGCGGTTGCCTCGCATGACGGGCCGCTGGGAGCCGGACCCCGGATGCAAGCCCAGCCCGGCGTGGTCGTGGCTGTGGCAGTCCTCGACGCGGACATCGTGGCAGATCTGCCAGCTGATGCCGTCGCCGTTAAAGTTCTTCGCCGTCACCTTGCGGATGGTGAAGCGGTTGCAGTCTTGGAGGAAGACGCACCCGGCGTAGTTGCCGTCGAGGTTGGCGTTGTTCGCCCGGTTGCCGTCGAGGCAGAGATCCTCGAGGACGACATCCTCGACGTGATCCCCATCGAGGATCGCGAAGAGGGAAGACGCCGTCGCCTCGCCCGTCAGCCAGAGGTTCTCGCGGAGGGGCCGATCGAGCCGAAATCGGTTGCCCGATCGGCTCACCAGCGTTCGTTTGATGACGATCTGCCCCCGCGTGTGCGGGTTCTGGGCACGCAGGCAGACTCCGTCACCGACGCTGAACCCGCTCGCATCGGCGAACGTCACCTCCTGATCGTACCAGTCGGAATCCTCGACGAGTTTTGTGGTGCGTGATGGTTCCTTGATGAGGATGCTTTCCGCCCCCGACCCGACGAGCCGGACGTTGGACTGGAGGCGAACCGCGTTGCGCAAGCGGTAGGTGCCCGGCAGGATGTGCACGGTCCCACCGCCGAGACGAGCGACCATATCCACGGCAGCCTGGAGGACGACGTGCGACGAGCCGACCAGGTCCGCCTTCTTCGGCCCGACCGTGACCGTCAGCCGCTCCTTCCAGTCCGGCTCGACACGATCGCCCGAGGTCGCCCGCGCTGCGGGGATTGGTATCGGCGTCGGCACAGGGACGGCCCGCTCGGCGGGAACTGCCCCGGCAGCGGCGGCCAGCCCGGAGGCCGCAAGGAATTGCCGACGATTGGCTGCGATCGGATCGGTCATGGTCGGAGTCTCCTGGGTTGTTTGCCGTTGGCCCGCCCATCACTTGTCGCATCCTTATCCGTCCGTTTGGCGTTCCCCTTCTGGAGCCGGTCGGCATTGTCCGGCGAGGTGACGTAGTAGACGTTGCTCCTCTTGACCACAGCCAGGCCGGCCATGTCGGCCAGCAGTTCCAGCACAGTCGGTGTCGGGAAGAAAGCCAGTCGGTTCGGCAACCGAACCCGGAGCTTTTTCTCGACCCGAGGATCGATGAGGAGGTTGACTCCACCTTCCTCGCCGGTCGCCTCCATTGCCCGTTGCAGGGTGTTCCCCGACCGTATGGATATCAGGGATCGAAGGCCCGCGCGGAAGAACAAATCCTTTTCGTCGGATGGCCTACGCGCGCGGGCGTCGAGGGCCGTTTTCATCCGTGCCGCGTTGTCCGGCGAGGTGACGTAGAACGTTCCCTCTCTGGGCACCACCTCGAGCCCGGCCATGTCGGCCAGCAACTCCACCGCCGCCTCCACTGGCACATAATACAAACGAGCGTTCACCTTGGTCCGGGCTTGCTTCTCGACCCGGATATCGATCAGCACGTCTGCCCCCAACACCTCGAGTGCCTTTCTGAGCTCCATCTTCCGAAACTGCTCTTTGACGAGACGGTACGAATCGGTGTGAGGTGGAAGTCCCAGTTCCCGAAACCAGGTCGCCTGGGTCGTGATCTCGATCGAGTCACTGCGGATGAGGTAGGTCGCGTGGGAATTGTCCGGGACGCGATTCAAAATTTTTTTCAGCACGGTCCCAAGCGTCGTTTTCATGGACGGAATCGCCCCGAACTCGGCGATTTTGATTTTCCGCACATCGTCGAGTTTCACCTCATCGAAAGCCCGCTCGTTCACGGTAAACGTTAGGCCATACTTTTTTTCGAGGCCGTCCAACACTTGACCCAACTCCGTCTTCCGGTCGTCGATGCCGGGAAAATCGACCGTGCGATCGAGCGCGCGCGTCAGTTTTTTGGACTCGTCCCACGGCGCATGATAGGGTGTGTG
>JANXSH010001078.1 GCA_025356615.1 Planctomycetia bacterium
TCGTTGACCGCGCCGTCGAACACCTTGGTCAGGAACCGCCGAGTGACTTGCTCGCGGGTGTAGGCCGGGGTGTAGATCAACGCCCGGCCTTCGGTACGCTGCGTAACGAGGGCCTTATCGGACATGATGCGTAGCACCGTCTGCACGGTGTTGAACGCCAGCTCGTTGTTGGGACACATGCGGCGGTGGACCTCGCGGACGCTGGAGGAGCCGATCTCCCACAGCACCTTGAGGATCTCCAATTCGCGCTCGCTGGGTGCTTGTTCGGCCAAGGTAGACCTCCGGGGCGAAGCGACTTCGGCTATCACCTAACTTATTAGGTTAGGTGAATAGTAGTCGAGGCCCGAAAGGCTGTCAATAGCCGGGGGAACTTTTTTCGCGGATTTCGAGAATGGTCCCGGCGGAGACACCGGCCTCGTTTCCAGCCTACTTACCCTGGTCGGGACGCGCTTCCCCCTGGTAACATCGTGAGATTCTGCTACATTTACCTCCATCGATATGTTGTACCCTGCGGAACATGGAGAACGATCATGGGATCCAACCGATCCGGCACCCGACGTAGTCAGCGCCTCAATCGTCATCGCAAAGAGATCAACCGCCTTATCAAGAAGGCGGAGGCGGCGGAGGCCGCCAAGCAGCCCGCCGAGCCGAAGAAAGAATGACTCGATCGACGCTCGTCGATGGCACCCGCTCCCCGAGAAACTCGGCTGCGGTATCTTCCTCTGCATAGAATGAGGACAGGTTCCGTAGCCGCAGTCGCGTCGTGAGAGGTCGAAGCCGTGTCCTCCTATCCCAACAGATCCGGCCTCGACGGAGGGGAGCCTGGAGTGATCCGTCGGGGGTGGGGTATCGTCTGGGCCATGCTCCGGCAGCGCTGCCCGCAGTGCCGTACCGGGCGCATGTTTCGGGGGCGATTCACGATGAACGACCCTTGCCCGGATTGTGGCCTCGTCTTCCAGCGAGAAGAAGGCTACTTTCTGGGAGCCATGTACGTCAGCAGCGTCCTGTCGATGGTGGCCGCCACGCCGATCTACTTCACGCTGGCCCACTTCCTGCCGGAATGGGATAGTATCCTCCTGGCGCTGATGGCATTCGCGCTCTACTTGCCGCTGACGCCGGTCGTCTTCCGCTACTCCCGTGTCGTGTGGGTCTACCTCGATCGCGCGGTCTGCTCCGGGGCGACCTCCGCCGGGTCGTTCGAGAAGGTTCGCCTCGAGCAACTCGCGGATACGAAGGATGCGGCCCCGCGTGAGGAGCATCCGGTCTGATGGATTCGATGTGTCGCTCCGTGAGATGATTGGGGGGCTTCATCGCGGGATGCTGTGGGTGCTGGAAAATGGGCGAAGAAGAGAGTGAATGCTGTGTTGCTGCGCCCAGCCGCGCCGGAGTACAATATTCGATGTTGACGTAACCTCCTCTGCCGCGTCGAATCGGAGAGTTGCTCGTGCATGATGCGTTGGTGCCCAAAAAGCTTTTTCGAGGAGACAAGTCAGGGCTGAAGACGGTTGGTTTCCGGTCTTTCGAGGCGAAGAGTCAGGGAGACCAGGAGGCGTTAGCGGTCCTACTCGGCATGGACCTCGACGAATTAGAAAAGCGTATGGAGGACCATGCGGCCTCCCACTTTCTCTCCTGGTTCGTTTCGACGACTAGTGACATCCGAGTTGCTTGCTATTTTGCCACCAATGGCTGCAAGAACAATGGGAGTATTTACGTCTTGATGGATTCTCCTCTTGCTCGATCCAACCCTTTCAACACAGTGGACATCATCCTGTGCGATGGCAAGACCGTGGTCGAAGAGAAGGAATGGGTTTGGTTGTCCTACGTCGATCCGTCCTATATCTTGGACGAACTCCAGGTCACTCCCGACGACTGTAAGTGCCTTCCCAATCCATGACTGATTTAGAGATATCGAGCCTCGGACTATTCGTGATTTGCTCGCCATTATTTTGTTGAAGTAGAGATCACCTTCGTGCGTACTAATGAAACGACTCATGTGCTGACAGAAGGACATGCTCTAGTGCGGCGTTTGCTTGGGATCACCGCGAGGCGGCTCCAGGAACGCGGTATCGAGATGCAGTCCTCACCAGATGTTCTCGCATGGTTGATCGATCGATCCGATTGGCGAGACTCTCTCAACCCGATACGGACTTTGGATGGCTATTGGCATCAACAGGTGGCAGCTGTCATCGAAAAGCTTTTGCTCGAGGGACAATTGCGTTCGGGGAACACACTTTTTGTCAGCCTGGCCGAAACTCCAACAGGCTCCCAGATTCACTTCGACATGGCCTGTCCACCTGAGGAGTAGCCTTCGTGTCCCCCACTCGAAAAGTCGCCCTCGTCACGGGAGCCGCTACCGGCATCGGTCGCGCCTGCGCCCTGCGTTTCGCGGTCCAGGGGCTGGCGGTCGTCGTGAATTACTCTCGCTCCGAGACGGAGGCCCGAGAGACACTCGCCGCCGTCGAGCGGCTCGGCGTCCCCGCCATTCTGTGTCAGGCCAACGTCTCCGATGACGCGGCGGTTCGCACGATGGTCGCGCGTTGTCGCGAGGAACTGGGCGGTCTCGACGTGCTGGTGAACAACGCGGGCACGACGCACTTCATCGACCACGCCGACCTCGAGGCCGTCACGCTGGAGGTCTGGGACGACATCTTCGCCGTCAACGTGCGCGGACCGTTCCAGACGATTCGAGCGGCCGTCCCCCTCTTGCGCGAACGCCGAGGCTCGATCGTCAATGTCACGTCCGTCGCCGGGATACAAGGACAGGGGAGCAGTATCCCCTACGCGGCGAGCAAGGCGGCGCTCAACACCATGACCAAATCATTCGCCCGGTCGCTGGCCCCGGAGATCCGCGTCAACGCGGTCGCCCCCGGCCCGGTCAAGACGCGCTGGCTCCAGGGCCGCGATGCCATGATCGACCGTTACGTCGAACTCGCGCCCCTGAAGCGCGCCGCCGACCCCGACGACATCGCGGACGCCGTCGTGTTCCTCGCTCTCGGACAGTCGTTGATGACGGGGCAAATCCTGGTCGTCGATGGCGGGCGAACGATGTGAATGGCCCAAGGATCACCGGCAACCGTTCGCCTGCATTTCAGTGGGCCAGATCCTTTCGGGCCTCGTCGAGCAGGGCGTTCTCTTCCTCGGGAGCCTGGGCGACGAGGTGATGGCGGCTGTGCAGCATGAAGAAAAGGACGGAGAGGGCGAGGAAGATGGCCACCCCACAGACGGCGTACCAATAATCGGGCGTGGCGAAACAGGCCGCCAGGGCGATGAGGGAGAGGACCGTTCCGACGACGGCACCCGGCACGCCGAGGGGACTCCTGTAGGGGCGGGGTAGGTTCGGTCGGCTCCACCTCAACTTGATGAAACTGACCATCACCATCGCGTAGGAGATCACGGCACCGAACACCGCCATGTTCACCAGGGCGGCACCGACGACTTCTTTCTCACCCCCCGTCAGGTCGATGACCAGGGCACAAACCAGTCCGATCACCCCGCCGAGGATCAGGGCCACATGGGGCGTGTGGCGTCGGCTCGTGACGGAGATCCAGCGAGGGAAGTAGCCCGCCCTCGAGAGAGAGAAGAGTACCCTGCCGTAAGCGTAGATCGTCGAAGTGAAGGTGGCAATCAGGCCGCTGAGGGCCAGGATGGTCATGATCCGAGTGAACAGGCCGTTGCCGAAGACGGCCTCGAAGCCGTCCTCCAGGGGAGCTTCCGACTTCGCCAATGCCGCCGCCCCGCCGCCGACGCCGGGGTTGAGGACCAGCACGAAGACCGAGAGGACGAGGACGGTCGCGATGCCCCAGATGAGGGCGCGGGGAACGTCCTTGGCCACGTCGTGGGCCTCCTCGGCGGCGAGAGGAACTTGCTCGATGGCGAGGTAGAACCAGATGGCGAACGGCAGCGCCGAGAAGACTCCGAACCACCCTTTGGGTAGCCATTCGGAGGACTCATGGCCTGGGTCGGCGGGAATGTTGAAGAGCAGCTCCGATCGGAAGGAGCCGGTAACGAGAACGCCGGCGAAGAATACCAGGAGTACCACTACGGCGAGGACGGTGATGACCAGCCCCACCCGGAGGCTGAGCGCGACGCCCCGAATGTTGATGGCGACGAACAGGCCGTAGGCGATCAACCACCAGACATAGACGGAGACGCCGGGCAGTTGGCCGTGCAAGTACCCTCCGATGCCGACGACGACGACGACGGGGGTCAGGACGTACTCGATGGTGTCGCCGACGCCACAGATGAAACCGCCGAGCGGACCGAAGGCGCTTCGGGTGAAGGAGAAGAAGCCGCCCGCGTGGGGCAGGGCGGCGGACAACTCGGAGATGCTGTACACCATGCAGGTATACATGACGGCCATCAGGACGGTGGCGATTGCCAGGCCCCCGAAGCCGCCCGCGCCGAGGCCGATGTTCCAGGCGGTGAAGAAGCCGGAGATGACCGCGCCGACCGCCATCGCCCAGAGCAAGGTCCAGCCGGCGCTGCGCCGTAGTTGTCGTTTTTCGAGGTAGGAACCGTCCACGTCGTCGTAGTGGACCAGACCCTGGCGCTGCTCGTCGGCCATGAACGGGTTCCTTCGGCTGTCACCTGGCAAGGGTCGGAGGGATAGAAGCGTGCGGGAAATAGAACTACACTTCCGTCTCCTGATACATTCTAGTTAGAATCTTGAATGGCGGCGTGACCCGAGAGGGATTCGGCAACCTTCGTCACCCTCTCCCCCCACAAGGTCGGCCTGATGGATGACGCCTTGCTGACGCGGCTGAGTCTCCTGGTTCGCCTGGAGAATCCGGACGACCATGCCGCATGGCAACAGTTCGTCGAGCTGTACGGACGGCTCGTGTACGGCTTCGCGCGCGACCGGGGGTTACAGGACGCCGACGCTGCCGACCTGACTCAGGAGGTGTTCCTCGACATCGCCCCCAAGGCGGGCCGATGGCATTTCGACCCGGCGCTGGGGTCGTTTCGGAACTGGCTCTATGGCGTGACGCGGCACAAACTCGCTCGCTTCTTCGAGCGTCGAAGCACCCAGCCGGTCGGCAGTGGCGACAGCAACGCCACGCAGCGCCTCGCCGAGGTGCCCAGCCCGGAACCCGGCCTCGAGGCGATCTGGGAGAAGGAATTCCAGGAGCAACTCTTTCGCGTGGCGGCGGCCAAGATCCGCGACAGCTTCACCCCCTCCACCTGGCAGGCATTCTGGCGCACGGCGGTGGACGGCGAGGAGGGGGCAAAAGTGGCCGCCGACCTCGGCCTCTCCGTCGGCGCGGTGTACGTCGCCAAGAGTCGAGTCCTGGCCCGATTGAGCGAACAGATCAAGCAAATGAACGTCGAATGACTGTGCTGAAGAATCATTTATCCGCAGATTCCACAGATTGCACAGATTAAGAAAATGCTTTTGATTCATTCAGGTTTTCATCTGCGGAATCTGTGGAATCTGCGGATAAATGATGCTCGGGGTATGAATCGATGGCCTCCTCTCCCTGCCCGCCGGATGACCGATTACGAACGCTCCTGACCGAGGAGGGAGCCACCCAACAGGGGGATCTCCTCGCCCACCTCGACGAGTGCGCCCGGTGCCGACACGCGCTCGAAGGGTTAGCCGACACCGAGCACGACTTGCGCGGCGTGGCACGAAACGTCGGCGACAAGGGGGACAGGGCCGGAGCGGATTCCCTGCGCCGACTGCTCGCGGACCTCGCGGGACAGGGTGCCGCTACCCTCCCCTGGTCCGCCCTGCACCACACCTCGACTCCCCGCGCGGCCCTCTCTCCCGAGACGCTCGGCCATCTCGACGACTACCAGATCAACGGCACGCTGGGGCAGGGGGCGATGGGGCAAGTTCTCTCGGCCTTCGACCCCGCACTGAATCGCAAGGTCGCCATCAAGATCCTCGCGGGGAACATGGCGGGCGATCCCGTCTCCCGAGAACGGTTCGCGCGGGAGGCCCGCGCCGCCGCCGCCATCAAGCACGCGCACGTCGTCACCATCCACGCGGTCCGCGAGACGGGCGGATTGCCCTACCTCGTGATGGAATACCTCGCGGGCGGATCGCTCCAGGATTACCTCGAGAGGCACGGGGCGCTCGATTGGCGCGTCGCCGCCCGACTCGGGGCGGAGATCGCCGAGGGGCTGGCCGCCGCCCACGCGGCGGGGCTGATCCACCGCGACATCAAGCCGTCGAACATCCTCCTCGATTCGAGTTCGCCCGGTGTCCCTGGGACCGCCAAGATCGGCGATTTCGGCCTGGCCCGAATCGCCGACGAGTCTCGGCTGACCGCCTCGGGCATCCTCGCGGGCACCCCGATCTACATGGCCCCCGAGCAGGCCCTGGGCGAACCGCTCGACGAGCGCGCCGACTTGTTCAGCCTCGGCAGCGTCCTGTACACCCTCTGCACGGGCCGGGAGCCGTTCACGGGGAGTAACCCGATGGCCGTCCTCCGCCAGGTGTGCGAGGCGACCCCGATCCCGATCCGCCGAATCGATCCCACCATCCCCGGCTGGCTGGTCGATCTCATCGAGAGGTTGCACGCGAAGAATCCTGCGGATCGTCTCGCCTCCGCCGCCGAGGTCGCCTCCCTGCTCCGGCACGACCTCGCGCACCCCGACCAGCTCCGCCCGTTACCGCCGCGCCCGATTCGCCGGAGGCGATCGCGACTCCAGATGGCGGCGATGCTCGTCGTCTTCCTCCTCGCAGGCGCGTTGACTCTGAGCGCTTACCTGGGGTGGTTCTCTGCCCCTCGCACGGCGTCATTCCCCTTGCGTGCCACACTGAAGGGGCACACCGGACCGATCTGGGCCGTCGCGTTCTCACCCGACGGCCAGACGCTCGTCACAGGGAGCGACGACACGACGTTGCGTTTCTGGGAGGCCGCCACGGGTAAGCCGACGGGCCTGATCTCGGGGCAAACCAGCGCCGTCTACTCGGTGGCGTTCGCACGCGCCGGCCGGGTCGTCGTCGTCGGGCGGGGCAACGGCCTGCTCCAGGTGTGGGACGCGGCCACTCGGACCGAGCAGTCGGCGATTCCCCACACCGGCGGGAACGCCCGGCGCATGGCGATCTCGTCGGACAGCAAGACACTCGCGGTCGGCGACAGTTCTCAGGGCGTCGAACTGTGGGACTTCGATCGGCGCAAGATCCGAGTCCAACTGCCGGGCCACCAAACCACACTCCTCGCCCTCGCCCTGTCCCCCGACGACAAGACCGTAGCCACGGGAGACGCGAGCGGACAGATCAGACTCTGGGACGCCCGAACGGGGGCCGAACAGGCCACCTTCCAGGGTGACTCGCTCGGCCTTCGCGCGTTGGCCTTCTCGCCCGACAGCCAAACGCTCGCTTCCGCCGGCACCGGCGACAAGGACGTGAAACTGTGGGAGGTCTCCAGTCGGCGCGAGATCGCCCGATTCGCGGCAGACGATACCGCCTTGCTCAATCTCGCCTTCGCCCCCTCCGGCACGAGCCTCGCGGCCGGAGGACGGGACGGCACCGTCCGGCTCTGGAGCGTCCCAGCCGGCCAGGTGTTGGCGATCACCTCGGCGCATCAGGGCAGCGTCTGGGCGCTCGCCATCAGCCCCGACGGGAAGACCCTCGCCACGGTGGGCGAGGATCGACTCGGGAAGCTGTGGGATCTGCGGTAGCGGGGTTGCCAGTGAACCAGCGGGTCTAGAAGATTCGACCGCGCCGGTGAGGGAGCTGAGACTCGAAGGCACCGATATCGACGTGGCTGCCAGCCTTGCGCGCGAGGCCGCGCTGGTCGGTCGTCAGACTGTACGGTAGCCCCAAGACGCTATCGTCACCCGCATCGATGGCGATGCTGCCTGCGAGCAGCGCCATCGTCATCGTCGGGCCGCCGTTGTTCTGGAGCGGGCCGAGGTGCGGATCCACGCCGAAGATGTCGGTGGCCTTGCTGCCGACGAATGTGATCCCGGTCTGGCTGAAGATCAAGCTGTTCCTCGCCGTGATCTTGCCCGCGATGTCGGGTGCTTTCTGGCTGGTGTCCGTGTTGTTGGCGACGATCGTGTTCAGGACGTTGACCGTCAGGGAACCGATATTTTGCACGGGGAACAGGCCGACGTTACCCACGGAGAGGCCGCCGCCGTTCGCGCTCTTGTTGCCGACGATCGTGTCGTTGACCAGGTTCAGCGTTCCGGTGCCTTGTACAGCGATGCCGCCGCCCGCGCCCGTAGCCTTGTTCCCGGTGATGGTGCTATTCGTGATCGTCGAGTTGCCAATGTTGCTGTAGGCAAAGACTCCTGCTCCCTTACTCGCGGTGTTGCCCGAGACAGTGCTTGCGGTGATCGTCAAAGAGCCACCACCTGCGAAATCGAGCCCGCCGCCGTTGCCGGTGCCGCCGGAGTTCCCCGAGATGGTGCAGTTGACGATCTTCGTGGTCCCTCTGGCATAGATCCCCCCGCCACTGCCCTGCGTGGTCTTGTTCCCGGAGATGGTGCTATTCGTGATCGTCAAGCCTCGTGTGGCATCGATGGCTGCCCCATAATTCCGTGCGGTGTTCCCCGAGATGTTACAGTTGTCGATCGTCAGGAGTCCGCCGAAATCGGTGACTGCGGCACCGTTACTATTGGTGTTCGCCCCCGTCATGGTCAGCCCGGATAGGGTGAGGGCACTGTTCGTTCTGAAGATTCGCTGGTTTCCGCCGGCCTTGATGATATCCTGATTCGGCCCTAGGCCGATGATGGTCAGAGCGTGGGAAGGCCCCAGGTTGCCGTTGGCGGCGATCAACTGGAGGGTGCCTGCCACGTCGATCTTGATGGTGTCCCCAGTGGCCGAGTGGTTGATTTCGTAGCGCAGGGTGCCGACTGTGGCAGCGTTGTCGGAGGTCATGTTGGTGACGTGCAAGGTCGCGGGGACGGCGCGTTCTTCTAGCGCCTCTAACTTCAGGCGGCGAGGGGCGACGTTGCTTTTATTGGCCGGCGAAGGCCGCGACGAGAACCAGCGGGAGAGGGACCACTTCATTTCACTACACTCCTTGTCGAACGATTTGGAGAATCCATTCCGGGCAACGGTTGCCCGCCTTCGTGTTCGAGTCTGTCAAAGTCGTCTATACTCACTGCGTCAGCGAGCGGGGAACCTGCTTCAAAGCCTCGTCCGGCAGGACGTAAGTCGTGCCGATGATGTCGTTGTCGTCGTTGATCAAATCGGGGAACCGACTGTTGGGGACGACCTGGACGGCGAAGATTTCCTGCACGTCGGCCTCGAACCGCAAGAACGCCAATATCTGACCCGTCTCGATGTGGACCGCCCAGACGCCGCAGATGCGTTCCTTCAGCCGTTGGGTGATCGGGATGCCGCTGAACACGGCGCTCTCTCGCACTTGCGACAGGCCGACGAAGGCCACCTTCCCGCAGAAGTCCAGCCCGCGCGTGAAGCCGGGCATCTCCGCCACCTTGTGGAACGTCCCGGAGGCCAGGTCCACCGTGCCGAGGCTACCGTCACCCGACTCCAACAGCCACAGCTTGCCATCTCGAAGACGAGGCGAGTGCGGCATCGATAACCCACTCAGGATCGGTTCTCCCGATGCCACGTCCAGTAACACTCCGCCTCGCGCTTTGTTCGCACGCCATCCGCCGGCGGTGTCGGTCGTCCCGAGCGCTGTCACATACTTGGGTGCGCCGTCCACCAGGGCCAACCCGTTGAGATGGCAGCGATCCTCCGGGGCCAGCTCCGAGACGAACGGCGGACGCCAGCGGGGGACGAAACTATGACCCGTGTCGAGAGTACACAGACACGAGAATCGCGTGTTGACGAACCACAACTCGTCGCCCGACCAGGCCATCTCATGGATGTCGATGTCGCCGGTGACGTGGGCGCGCCGGGGCAGGAAGCAGGCGTCGTGCTTCCCGGCCGGCGGCAGTTTGGCGGCGACGGCCGGGACGTTGCGGAACTCCGTGATGTGCCGGGCCGTGCCGATGGCGAGTCGGCCACGGTCGAGCGCCAGCCCCATCGGCTTTTCCATCGCGCGGAAATGAGTGTTCAACTGGTCGCCGTCGGCCCGGACGATCACCAGTTTGCCCGCCTGGTAGGTGGTTACGAGCAGAGACGCTCCCAGTTGATTCAGGAGCGAGGGAAAGCTCGTGGTGTGGACGCTCCGCAAGGCTTCGGGTTCGCTCATGGGTACTCTCCGAGCGAGGCGAGCGGGGTCTGCGAAGACCCTGTTTCGATTCCAGAGCGTTTACACGCCCCGCTCGCCGCGCCGTCCTAGAACTGGAACTCCAGCCCAAAATTGACCCCGTTGGCCCAGAAGTCGGTCCGCCTCATGAGGGACGAGGGAGAGGTCGCGTTCAACCCTTGGGCGAAGGTCTGTCCCGTCGGGATCTGCCGCGAATCCACGTTGTGATCGATCTGTTCCCCCGGTCGGACGACGCTACTCCAGTACAGGAAGGAGTAGCCGACCGAGGCGGTCAGGTAGGGCGTGAGTTGGTAGTGCGCGTTGAGGTTGACCTCCGGCACGACCGCGAAATCACTCCCACGGCGGACGCCGATGTTGCTCGGCAAGGCGAGGGTGCCTCCCTGGGCCGTCATGGTGGGGACTCCGGGCATCACCAGCGTCGAGAGCCCACCCACGGCCGACCGCTCTTGCGTGACGCCCAGCCCGAGCCGTCCCAAGAGGCTCAACTCGAGTTGGTCCATCACTTGCCAGTAGACGCGCCCGCCCACCGTCCCGCCGTAGAACTTGTTGCGTGTGTGGAAGTTGTCCAGGGAGGTGATGCTCGCTCCCAGGGGAACATCGTTCCCGAGGAAGCCCGCAAAAAGGGGCTGACCGATGGGGCTGGCGGTTTGGGCGATGCGGGCCGACTCGTCCAGGTCGAGGTAGCGTAAGCCGACCAGAAGATCGACGCGTAGCGTCTTGGTGTCATGGAGGTTGACGGCGGTCGCCAGGTCGGCACCCCAGAGGCGAAGCGTGTTGACCACACGGATACTGCCGGCCAGGCCACCAAAGGTATTGGCGGCGTCGTTGGCGAAGGCAGCGTTGGCCCCGATTTCCCGCCCCGTGGAGGTGTCGAAGAACGGCACCTTCAACAGGGGCACGCCGTTGGCGTCGGAGGTGGCCGTGAAGGAGGCGCTACGCCGTTCGAGCAAGAAGGCACCGGCTTCCACTCCCACGGAGCGATCGGGAGTGAGCCAGTAGCCCGTGCGGAGTTGCACGCCGGAGAACGTGCCAAGATCCACGCCGCGCCCGCCGCGCAGGATCGTCGTGTTCGGGCTGCCGATGGCACCAGGAGACGGATCGACGCCCGGAGTGAAGGTGTCGGGATTGAAAGGGCCGGTCGTCGCCACGGGCGGCAGGGGAGCCTTCTTCACCCACCAGAGGAGGTAGTCGGCGCTCGCCCAGAACTGCGGAGAACAGTCCTTTTGCGCTGGAGGGCAAGCCAGCGGTGCCCGGTCCGAGCAGGGAGCGGGCGTAGCCACGGAGGGCAGGGGGGGCAGTGAGCGAAAGTCCACCGATGGCATCTGGGCGGACAACGCCGTCGCCCCGAGGAGGAGAACCGGAAGCACGAACAGGAGTCGTTTTCGCATAGAAGCCTTCCCTGGCTAATAAGGCGAGTCGGGGTCGTGAACACATCGATTCCACGGGGCACGTTCTCGAACATGACCGAGGAACATTCTCTTTCCTGTATCGTCGTGCCTCGCTCCAAGCCCCAGGACAAAAGCACCTCCAAAATGCCCAGGTGCCCACCCCGAAGGTTCTGTCAGAACGACCGGAATTACCGGCACAGACGATACGAATTCACGGATCAGTCATGAGGGGTCAGGATCGAGAGAGCGGGGAGGCGTGTGGCCCAGAATCACTTTTCTCGCGAATTGTCTGTAAGGTCGATCCTCATTCCCGACAATATCCTGGTAAGGCTCCTTCCGGGGCGAACTGAATCGGGTTGGGGGAACCAGGTCATGCGACGAATCATCGTTCTCAGCGTGCTACTCGCCGTAGCGGCGGCCGGAGGTTGGTACTATTACGCAGGGGATACTCGCCCCGTCACCTTCCGCACCGCCAAGGTCGATCGGGGCGACTTACTCGCGACGGTCAGCGCCAGCGGCACCATCGAGCCGGAAGAGGTGGTCGATGTCGGTTCGCAAGTCGCGGGCCTGATCCTCAGTTTCGGGAAAGACCCGCGCGGCAGCGATCGCGTCGTCAACTTCGGCTCGCCCGTCGAGAAGGGGACCGTCCTCGCCCAGATCGACAGCAAACTCTACCAGACGCTGGTCGATCGCGCCGAGGCGATGGTCGCCCAGGGCAACGCCCTGGTAGTCCAAGCCGATGCCGGGGTCTCCCAGGCCAAAGCCAACGTGAGACGAGCCGAGGCCGACCTCGGCCAGATGCAGGCCAAACTCTACCAGTCCGATCGGGATCTGGTGCGGGCACGTCGCCTCAAGACGACCTCCGCGATCGCCGAACTCGACTTCGATGTCAGCGAGGCCACGGCACGCACGAACAAGGCCGCGCTGGCGGTCGGCGAGGCGACCATTGCCCAGACCAAGGCGGCGCTCGAGGACGCGGTCGCCAACGTCGCCAAAGCGCAAGCGACTCTTGCGGACTCCAAAGCCGCCCTGGTCAACGCTCAGGTCAACCTCGGGTATTGCACGATCCAGTCGCCGGTCAAGGGCGTGATCGTCGATCGCCGGGTCAACATCGGCCAGACTATCGTCTCCAACTTCAGCGCGTCGAGCCTGTTCCTGATCGCCAAGGATCTCAAGCGCCTCCAGGTCTGGGCCTCGGTCAACGAGGCGGACATCGGCAACATCTTCTCGGGCCAGAAGGTCAGCTTCACCGTGGACGCCTACCCCGGCAGGGTGTTCAGTGGGGTCGTCGTCCCCGACCAGCCCCGGCTCAACGCCAGCATGACGCAGAACGTCGTCACCTACACGGTGGTCGTCGATACCGACAACCTGGACGGCAAGCTCCTGCCGTACCTGACGGCGAACATGCAGTTCGAGGTCAGCAAGCGCAGTCAGGTCTTGATGGTGCCCAACTCGGCCCTCCGCTGGAAGCCCAACCCCAAACTGGTCGTCGAGGACGAGCGGGCCGCCTACGTCAGCGCCCAGCGCAAGAAACAGGTGGTGCCCGGTCAAGCCCCCGCTCCGGTGGCGGACCGCGAACAGCCCGACAAGGGCATGCTCTGGGTCGAGGACGGCGTCGGCCTCGTCCGGCCCGTGAAGGTCACGACGGGATCGACCGACGGACAGAATACCGAGATCGTCGCGGGCGACATCCACGAGGGCGACGCCGTCGTCCTCGGCGAGAGCCGGGGCGGGCCGGCCACCGCGGCGGGCGGCAACCCCTTCGCCCCGAAGATGTTCGGGGGCGGGAAGAAACAGTGATCGCCCCCCCTGAGTACAGGGGCGAGGGGGACCGAAACGAACCTGGTGTGATTCCCATGGACCTGATCCGGCTCGAGAACATCCAGAAGACCTATCACATGGGTGAAGTGAGCGTGCCCGTCCTCAAGGGCGTTTCGCTGACCATCCAGCGTGGCGAGTTGGTCTCCCTCATGGGCACCTCCGGCTCGGGCAAGACGACGCTCATGAACCTCCTTGGTTGTCTTGATCGCCCCTCGGGCGGCAAGTACCTCCTCGACGGCCAGCGCATCGACCAGATGACGAACGACCAGCGGGCGATGGTCCGCAACAAGAAGATCGGGTTCGTGTTCCAGAGTTTCAACCTGCTCGCCCGCACCAGCGCCATCGAGAACGTCATGATGCCGCTGACCTACACCGCCGAGGGGTTGAGCGAGCGCGAGTGGCACCGCCGCGCCAAACTCCTGCTCGAGCGCGTCGGACTGGGCGACCGGCTCGATCATGAGCCGTCGCAGCTCTCCGGCGGGCAACAGCAGCGCGTCGCCATCGCCCGCGCCCTGGTCAACAACCCTCCCGTCCTCCTCGCCGACGAGCCGACGGGCGCTCTCGATTCCAAGACGACCGAAGAGATCCTGGCCCTGTTCCAGCAGCTCAACGAGGAAGAGGGCATCACCATCATCCTCGTGACGCACGACCCCAACGTCGCCGACCACACCCGGCGGGTCATCCGCATCAAGGACGGCCTGATCGAGGACGACGGCCTGGGCGGGAAGTCCAAGGGGTTCGCTCTACCCGAGTCGTCGATCACTCCTACAACCCTCCATGAAGGGTCCGGTGCAGCATGAAGAAGATCCTTCGCACGTTCGCCTCGGCCTTCAAGGCCCTCCGGCGCAACGTCATGCGCTCGGCGCTGACGACGCTCGGTATCGTCATCGGCGTCGGCGCGGTCATCGCGATGATGGAGATCGGCAAGGGGTCGTCCCGCGCCGTCGAGGCGACCATCGCCAGCATGGGCGCGAACAACCTGCTCGTCCAGCCCGGCACCGCCGCGAGCGGTGGCGTCAGCTTCGGCAGCGGCAGCGTCATCACGCTGACCCCGCAGGACGCCGACGCCATCCTGCGCGAGTGCCGCCCTGCCGTCGCCGCTGTCGCTCCCGTCGTCCGCGCCCGCACTCAAGTCGTCTACGGCAACAAGAACTGGGTCCCGCTCTACATCTACGGGACCACCCCGGCGTTCCTGAACGTCCGCGACTGGGAAGACATGGAGATGGGCGAGCCGTTCACCGACCGCGACGTGGCCGGCGGGACCAAGGTGTGCGTCCTCGGGCACACGATCGTCCGCGAGTTGTTCCAGGGCGAGTCGCCCATCGGCAAGGAGGTCCGCGTCCAGAACGTGTCCTTCCGCGTCGTGGGCGTCCTCAGCGCCAAGGGGGCGAACATGATGGGCCTCGACCAGGACGACATCCTGCTCGCCCCGTGGACGACGATCAAGTATCGCGTCTCGGGCGTGTCGGCCTCCACCGCCAACCAGAGCGCCGCAGGGGCCGCCAACGCGCCGGGCCAGGTGTCGGTCACGGTCAACAGCCTCAGCTCGCTGTACCCGACCGACAACCTCCAGGCGCGAGCCTACCCGCAGGCGTCGCTCAGCGAGATGGCCAACACGCCCCAACCCGTAAGATTCACGAACGTCGATCAGATCCTCATCCGGGCCAACTCCCCCGAGGAGATCCCCGTGGCGATCCGCGAGATCACCGACCTGCTGCACGACCGGCACCACATCCGCTCCGGCCAGGCGGACGACTTCAGCATCCGCGACATGACCGAGATGAGCAAGGCGCTCTCCTCGACCTCGAGCCTGATGGCTGGCCTGCTCCTGGTCGTGGCGTTCATCTCGCTCGTCGTCGGCGGCGTCGGCATCATGAACATCATGCTCGTCTCCGTGACCGAACGCACCCGCGAGATCGGCCTGCGCATGGCCGTCGGCGCTCGGGCCGGGGACATCCTCCAACAGTTCCTCATCGAGGCCATCGTCCTGTGCCTGCTCGGCGGAGCCATCGGCATCATCCTGGGCCGAGGCGTGTCGTTCCTGGTGTGGTACTTCCTGAATTGGCCCACGGAGATTTCGCTGCCGGCCATCGTCGCCGCCGTCGTCGTCTCCGCGACGGTCGGCATCGTGTTCGGCTACTACCCCGCCTGGAAGGCGTCCCGACTCGACCCGATCGAGGCGTTGCGGTACGAGTAGCGCGGCCGATTCGTTCGTCCAAGGGGATACGGCCTCAGCCCCTGGCCGTCTACTCCACCCAGGAGGGCGGTCAGGGGTTGACACCTTCCTCCGGGTTGACGAACACCTCGTCCGCGAACACCCACTGGCCGTTCGTGTGCCCGACGACCCGGACGAAGCGCCCCTTCACCCCCTTCAGGTCTGCCGCGAGTGCCCGGATGTAGGCCGGCGTGTTGGTCTGCTCGTGCGTCACGGTCGCGACCTTGCGAAAGGTCTTGCCGTCGTCGGAAACGAGGATGTCCATGCGCTGGGGGATGTACACCCCGACGCGGACCTGCTGGAGAAAGCGACCGCCCACCCTTCGTAGCTCCGTCAAACGGCCCATGTCGATCGTGGCGTCGAAGTTCTTCCCCTCCACGCCGAGCCATTCTAGATTCAGGCAGTCCGCCGAGCGTCCGAGGTGGCCGTCGGTCAACCCCGCCGTGCCGGGCTTGGAGTAGAACTCCGAGGCCGCGTGCGCCAGGGTGACCGGCTTGCCCTGTGCCGCGTGGCGGAACGCCGGAGCTGGCATACGGGCGTTGACCGTTATCTCATCGAGGAACGTCCAGTCTCCGTCCGCAGCGGGAATCACTCGGATGTATCGTGCATCAACCGCCGCGATGGAGGCGACATACCAGCCGCGCCGTGCGGCCCCTTCCTTCTCGGCCACGACCGCGACCTTGCGATAGACCTTGCCATCGTCGGAGACGGCGAATTCGACGCCCTTCGGCGGGAGGATCCCCCCCTCGGCGCGGAGGAAGTGCGCCCCGATGGAGGTGACGCGCTTGGACGTTCCCAGGTCGATGCGAATCTCGATCTTGTTGCCACTTTCGATTCCGACCCACCCCGCCGAACTCGACTCGTCGCCGTCGGCGAGAAGGCCGTCGGTCAGCCCTCGCGGGCCGGGGCCGGGGTAGCCGGACTGGGCCGGCACGATCGTCACGCGCGCCCCGACGGCGTCGTGCGGGACGGACGGGACGACACGGTAGTCGCGCGTGAAGGTCGGCAACGACTCCTTTTTCTCCCCGAACCGTTTGGCCTTCACCGTCGTGTTCCGGGTAATCTCCAGCGGCCCGGCGAAGGCCGTCGAGCGGAGGGTCGGCTCGGTGCCGTCGAGCGTATAGCGGACCTCTCCGGTCTTCGATGGGTCGAGCCGGAGTGTGAGGCGACGGCTGAAAAGGGCGTCGGGCCGCATGAACACCTGCGGATCGAGCGCGCCTGCGGCGCGGAGGGTGAAGCCGTAGAGCAGGCGATCCAGTGTGGGGTCGATTCGGCGCATCCGCTTCAGGAAGTCCTCGTGTCCACGCGCGGCACCGGGGTTCCAGGTCGGCTCGTTGCGGAGCGCGCCCGTCGTTCGCAGGTAGGGCACTGCCGCCTCTTCCAAGCCCTGCCAGAGGATCGAGGTCGCCCCGATCAGCAGCGGCTCCTTCGGTTTCAACTGCGCGCCGTTGACCAGATAAGGGTCGATGTACATCGCCTTCGTACCCCACGGCGGGTTGATGACCGCGTATCCTCGCTTTACATATTCGGCGGCTGCCCCGGTCCCGCCTACCCAGGGCATGAGGATGAGGTCTTTCGTGGGAGCGACGGGGTCGATCGGCGCGCCTTCCCACACGATCATCCGCTTGCCCCGCTTCTTCACCATGCCGTGGACCCGGTTGACGAAGCTGTTGAACACCGCGTGCGTCGAGGCGAGTTCGTGCTTGGCCATGAACGCCTTGACATCCGGCATCGCCTCCATGCCGCCGAGGGAGGTCTCGTCGCCGCCGATGTGGATGTAGGGCGACGACGCGAACAGGTCGCACGCCTCGCCGATGATCGTGTCGATCGCGTCATACGCCTTGTCGCTCACCATGTTGAGGACGCCGAGCGTGACCACTTCGTTCTTCGCGTTGCGATAGCCGAACACCTCGGGCATGGTGCCCCGCAACTGGCCGCTGTGTCCCGGCATCTCGATCTCGGGGACGAGGGTCACGCCGCGCGCGTCGGCGTAGGCGACGAGGGCCTTCAGGTCGGCCCGAGGGTAGACTTCCGGCCTGATCCCGCCCGCCCAGGCGAAGTTCTGGCTGCCCAGCTTGGGGAACGCGGTCGAGGGGAACACCCAGGCGTTCTCGTCGCTGAGGTGGAGGTGGAGGTAGCGGATCTTGTAGAACCGGCACACCTGCACGCACTGCCGTAGCGTCTCGAGCGAGTGCGGCTTGCGGGCGACATCGAGCATGGCTCCGCAGTAGGCGAAGTGCGCCTGGTCCTCGACCGTCAGTCGCGCTAGGGATCGAGTGCCCGCGTCATCGCGAAGCGCCTGGAGCAACGTGGCGGTGCCGAGGGCGACCCCGTTGTAGGTGCCTCCGGTGACGGTGGCGCGCTCGTCGATCGTCAGCCGATACCTGTCCTCGCGGAGATCCTTGGCGAGGACGAGGGCAATATCCCCCGCACGCGGCTCCGCCTCTGCGACATCGAGGGGCAGTCCGCAGGCGAGGGCGACTTCGTCCGAGAGGATCCGCGCTAGCGGCAGCAGTGCCCTATGCCGGGTGACGATCCGACTCGTATTCGTCAGCGCCATCCTCCCGGCCCCGCGCGTGAGGCTTTTGGGCCAGGGGATGAACGGGGGTAGATCAGCCGGAGGCGGCCCGGCGGCTTCCTGCCGATCGGCGGGGCCGAATGCGAGGAGCGATCCGACGACCAATCCCAGAACCGCGAGACGGGAAGGAATCATGAGTGGTCCTCGCAGACAATATCTGGTTCTACTGTAGTCGATCAGCAACTATCTTAGCGAGTGGGGAGTAAACGCCCTGATCGATCGACCGAAACAGGGCATGGACACGCCCGACTCATCAATCGTCTACCGTAGAATTCGGCGACCGGCAGGAATAATCCTCCCCTCGTCCGCTGTGTTGACGGGGGCGGGGGGCGGAGAGGAGAGTGCGGCAGAGGCTCCCTAAACACTATAGCGATACATAAGGGGATGATGGGGGAATCAGTCCCCTCTCCCCCTGTACTCCAATGGTAACCACATGAGTGAATGGGCGGGGCATGTGGGGTATGCTGGTTCGACCTAACCCCCTAACCCCCTTCCCTAAAGGG